>JAFGKU010000128.1 GCA_016928415.1 Spirochaetales bacterium | reverse complement strand
GAAATTGAGGTTACCAAACGCGGCCTGATTGTGACCCAGAAAGGTTTTGAGTTAAAACAGAAGGATTTAAGAAATATTCTCGAGGTTGAAATACCTAACAATTCAAAGGAGATCGGTTTTGCCATGGCCAAGGGAGACTTAAGGGAAAATGCCGAATACAAGGCCGCCCTGGAAAAACAGGATTTCTTAAAATCTGCATGCTCCAAGCTGCAGGATGATCTCCATAATGCCCAAATTTTTGACGTTTCCCAGGTCGATGTTAAAAAAGTGTCCTTTGGTACCAAAGTCAGGATGAAAAATATAAATTCGAACGAGGAAGAGGAATATACCATCCTGGGTCCATGGGAGTCTGATCCATCAAGCAACGTTATATCCTACATGTCTCCATTGGGTACAAAAATAATCAACCACAAGATAAATGAAGACCTGGAATTTACAATCAATGAAAAAGACTTTCACTATAAAATTATATCCATAGAAAAAGGCATTTAACAGAAAATATGCAATACCTGGTGTTCAACTATGATTTTTTTAAAGGTATGTGGTAAATATTGGAATGATAGAGGTGCCCGAATGAGAAAAATATTGATTTTAGCAATTTTAATCCTTATTGCGGCCACGGGATTATGGGCTTCCAATATGGATTTAATTGTCATGGTAGATACTTCTTCCAGCATGTTGCCGTTTTTCGATGATCTACTGCAATACCTGTTTTCAGACATCCTCATGAAAAACCTTAATTACGGCGACACGTTTCATTTATTAAGCTTTTCATCTACCGTCACAGTAGAGCTTGAAGAACGTATTGTCAGTAAGCAATCGGCAATAAATGCCTTAAGAAAAATCAACTTCCTGAAGCAGAAGCTTTTACTCGGGAAATATACGGACCTCGTACTGGCAATAAAGGAAACCATACGGTACGCGGAGTCGCTTTCCTCCATAAATTCAAAGCGCATCTTCCTGCTTACGGACGGTATTCATGATCCGCCCCCCGGTTCCGAATATTCAAATGAAGATCCCGTAAAAGTTAACGAGGAAATGCAGCAGCTTGCACAAAAGATCATATCAAAGGGAGGCTGGAGCGTAAACATTCTGCAGATTCCAACGGAAGATATGATTAATGAAAACAGGATGACGGAATCGCCGTCGGACCAGCACCCCGAAGATACGCAGGGCAATGCAAAGCTTACGCCTTTTCCCCGCAATCAATACCTCGATCAATTCGCCGACAAACTGGGTATAACAATATATCCCTATAAAACGGATGAGAACAAAAATTTAAGCAACCGGGTGCTGGGATTCCCCGTTCTGATTTTCCCGGATAACCTGGGGAATCAGTCAAAGGATTTTGCCATTCCCTTTAAAATTCAGAATTTCCTGGATGAACCCGTAATTATCAGGCTGAGGAGCATTAAAGATGCCGAAGGAAATATTTTTACCAGAACGGCCAATACACTGAGCGTTCCGGCAAAGGCAACAGTTCCGTTCAATGTACCCGTTACCCTGCCTGATACATATGAAAAAGGACCTCTGGACATAAAAATACAATTATCGTTTGAAGACGACTCAAGGATATCTCCCAAGGAAGGACAAATCCAGCTGATATATTCGGGAAATCCATGGACCGAAGTTTCCCATTTCATTGTAAACAATCTTTTCATCATTATTTTGGTTTTAATAGCAGCCGGGATTTTAGCCCTGTTGTTTTTCTATGTCAGGAAGCAGTTTCTTGAAGATGCGTTCAGCGACAAGGTCAAATTAATACATGTTTCCGCATGGGATCATAAAACACAGGAAGACATGAAGGACATGATCGAAATGAAGGTTGACTTTCAGAATCCGAATATCGGCACCAGAAACATTCGTAAATTCCAGGAAGGAAAAACATACGGGGTGGGAGGCAGCCATTCTTCATTCCTCATTTTTTTAGTCCCGGTCCCTCCGGATATAGCCGAAATAAGGATGGAAAACAACAAGTACATCTTTACACCCCTTGATCCCGCATATTTCCCGGATATTACAAAACCGGTAAAAAATTGCCTTGATACGGATATCAACGTCCAGACTCCCAAGGGTTATAAAATGATAATCAGGTTTATCCGGTATATATCTCCACTCTACCGGATAAATTCACTACTACATTCCATATACGAGCAGAAAGAATCAGAGGAACCTGGAAAATAGCATTTATAATATACCCAGGACGTTCGCTGCTTCTTTCTTTACAGCACCAACCGGGTCCTCGTCAGCCAGCTTTTTCAATTCCTCCTTGAAACCCGTCATTTTATTTTTACCAATACCCCTGATACCGTAGATCCGTATCAGATAATTACCGCAGTCCAGAAATCTTTTATATATACCCTGTAAAAGCTGTGACTCATGTTTTGACAGGTTCTTTGCCGTCATTTCAAGGGCGGGCATTCTTTTATTGTTCCATTCCTTTGTAACTACCCTGTCAATAACGGAAAGGCTTGCGGCGAGATCATATTTTAACAGGTAATACAGGCTCATTTCCCTGGAGTCGATGGGCTGATCGTTTGACGCATAGACTTCTCTCAAATAATCGAAACCTTTTTTATCCTGAATTTCCCCGATGCTTTTAAGGGCCTCCAGTTTAATAACATTTTCAGGGTCCTTTTTAGACTTATAGATCAGTATATCAAGGGCTTTTACATTCCCCTTCCTGGCAAGTCCCCTGGCAGACTGCAGACGGACTTTCCAGTTGTTATCCTTCAAGCCCTCTATCAGGTACGTTATTGTTTCTGAAAGGTTGAAATTACCGAGTGCGGAAATGGCATAGGCTTTTAACAGCGCATCGTTAACGGACAACTGTGCCTTTAATACGGGAACGGCACGGGCATCTCCCAACTCGCCCAGCGACATACAGGCGTTAATACGCTGGGTATGATCGTTGTCGGTGTTTTCAAGCACTTCGATAAGTTTTTCCACCGATTTACCCGTACCAAGCTTACCGAGGGACAGGATAATCTCCGCTTTGAATTTGTCGGGGAATTCATCATCGGACAGTTTTTCCAGCAAAAAGTCCTCAATACCGGAATCTTCAAGCACACCGGCGGCAGTTATTGCCTGCAGACGGATCTTGTCGTCATCATAATCGATCAATGAAGCCAGTAAACCTTTCAGGTCAGGATTTTTTATTGCCGCCAGGTACCTGATTGAACCGGTAACCATGTCGGGATCAATCTCATCGAAATTTTTAATGAAAGTCAGGGCTGTATCGGCTGCCGGTGTGTATTCCAAGTCAGTAAAATACGCGAGAATTTCCGTCTTCACCTTGTCACTTACCGTTTCCGCCAGTACCTTCTCAAGTTCGGGATTCAATCTGGTCTCATCCGCATCTTTAATTTGCTTTATAACGTCGAGAACCTGGTCCGAAATACCGTAAAGCAGCGTTTCCTTCCATTCTTCAATGTACGTTTTCGTCTTGTCTTTATCCCCTTCCGAAAAGCAGGACAAAGTTATAAAAAACAACAGGAATATGGCGATAATACGTTTCATTTTCTTTTAAACCTCCCGTGGATCAAATCAAGAACCACCTTTGTCCTGGTGACGTAGTACATGCCAAAGGCGATTCCGGCGGCCAGAACACAGATGGCGGCAACCAGTAATAGATTTACCAACGAATTTTTTTCGGTCCACATTCCGCCCGTCAGGTACCTTGCAACGATAATGAATCCCGCCATGACAGCCATGGCGGCCATTGTTTTAACTAGTGTTTTTGCAAGATATTTCCCGTTTATCCGTTTAAGCTTTTTTCTGGCAATGACAATCATGGCTATCAATCCGGCAGTATAGGATATAGAATTGGCATAGGCAAGACCCGAAACTCTCAAGGCCGTTTCTTTAAGGATAATCGAAAAAATTATGTCGATAATAATAACGCCTATACTTATGAAAAGCGGCGTCCAGTATTCCTTTATGGAATAAAAAAATCTCTGTAAATAAGTATACGCGCCGACACAGAAAAGCCCGTATGAATAACCGACAAGCACCTGGTATGTCATCTCTGTCCCGGTTCTGGTGAATTTCGCCCTTTCAAGTGCAACGGCGATAATTTCCTTCCCCATGAAGATGAACCCTATCGCGGCCGGGATGAGCAGTACCAGCATGAAACTCAGACCGTAACTCAAGGTTTCCCTCAGACCGTTCCTGTCATCTGTTGCCGCCTGACGGCTCATACGCGGGAATAATACGGTGG
The DNA here is from genome assembly GCA_016928415.1 of Spirochaetales bacterium. Lineage (GTDB taxonomy): Bacteria > Spirochaetota > Spirochaetia > SZUA-6 > JAFGRV01 > JAFGKU01. Next base: position 10,116 of record JAFGKU010000128.1, on the reverse strand, counting down.
TTATGGAAACGGAAAAAATACCGAAGGGAAGCTGAAAGAAAACAATGGCATAATTCAGGGCGGAGATGCTCCCATCCTCCAGGGCACTGGCAAAAAAAGCGGCCAGCTGCTGATTAAGGGCAAATATGGAGGACGATATGAGGATAGGAAGCCATTGCTTGCCGATGGTTTTAAAATGGGGATTATTCAGCTTGAAATCAAGCTTGAAATCGTATCTGGATTTCAGATACGAAGGAACCTGAAACGCCACCTGGAACAAACCGCCTAAAAGCACCCCCAGAGCCATGGCATAGACCCCCAGTGATTTACCGAATACCAGGACACAAAATACCAGGGATATGGAAAAGGTAATCGGTGCGAGTGCGGAGGCGATAAAGCGGTTATGGGAATTGAGCACTCCCATTAAAAAGGCGCTTAAGCTTACAAGCAGAATATAGGGAAAAATATACCGGAAGAGATCTGCCGCCATATTAACTTTTTGCGGATCAGGAAAAGGAAGAAGGGTATCGATGACCGGCCTGGCAAAAACAACCGCCAGCAGAACAAGAGGTATGTTGATCATTAAAATAAAAGTCAGGATATTGCGCGCTATTTTTTTTGTCTCTGCAAACGGTTCTTTCATTATTGAGTTGGAGAGTACGGGAATGAAAGAGGCTGAAAAAGCGCCCTCTGCAACGAGTTTTCTCAGGTTGTTTGGAATCTGGAATACCGCATTGACGACATCGGCGGTCCCGGAAGCCCCGAATACGGCCCCGATCACGGCAATTTTAACAAATCCGAGGATACGTGATATTAGCGTACAAACCATCACGATTACGGTTACAAGCGTGCTTCTGTGTTCTTCACCGGCGGCATCATCTTTTTCGGGCATAATTACAACTCCAATGTCAATCGTTTTTTATTTTTGCTGTCTCTAATTTCAACCTTATATGAGGCTTTTTCCGGTGTAAACCATACCACCGAATCACTCTTCCTGTTATAAACTTTTAATGTCCGCGATATTATCTGTTTATTGTTTTTAAAAACCACGAAGAAAAAGTATTCAGGTTTTTTCCCCTTTGTATTTAAAGAAAAATAGATCGGTGTACCCGGCGAGAGGACCTTCGCCACTTTCATTTTTTTTGACGATTTATCAAGTGTAATATTGATCTTCGGCCATCCCTCTTTGATGATCCTTTTGGCGCCCAAATACCTGGTATAATAATATTTTTCGGTTAAAGAAGAAACGATGACCCCTCGCTTTTTCCCGGCCGAGGCGGCATGAATGAACCTGTTTTTTCCCACGTAAATGGCAACATGCGTGGGAGAACCTTTATCCTCCGTATCGAAAAATAAAAGGTCACCGGGCAGGAGTACCTTCCCGGAATTGCGACCGTAATCGGCAAGGTCCGTCACGATACGGGGAAGTGAAATACCCAATGCTTTCATATAGACCCTGAAAACCAGTCCCGAGCAATCCAGTCCCTTGTCCGTCAAGCCGCCTTCCACATAGGGAATACCTATCATTTTCCCGGCCCATGCTACTACCGCCGATTGGTACCTTTTGGCGCCGTAATTTTCCACGGTAACATCGGTGGCATGAACACAAAAAAGGGCATAGCCCGAAACGCAAAGACATACAATCAATTTCTTAATATTCACATCATTCTCCCCTATCATTTTCGGCCAATTTATACCTTTTTTTGCCTTTTTTCAGGGTAAATTCGAATGATTTCAAATAGAATGCTTTCGGTTCGATTGATAACGGCCAAAAAACTCTTTCTTGAAAGAAATAAATGAATTATTTGATATGGCAGACCTGATCTTTGCCATTAAATTCTGGATAAAATACAGGTTATGATAGGTAGTAATCATGGGGGCAAGAATTTCTTTGGACTTGTACAGGTGTCTCAAGTAAGCCCTGGAATATTTCCGGCACATCCTGCAGTCACAATCCACATCTATCGGCTGAAAATCCCTGGTGTTCTTTTCACGCCTGAAAGAGAGCAGCCCCGAATGAGTAAAAGCCATGGCATTCCGTGCAATTCTTGTGGGAAAAACACAGTCAAACAGGTCCATCCCGTTTTCCACCGCTTCGAAAATGTATTCCGGTGTCCCTATGCCCATAAGGTAATGCGGTTTCTCCACCGGCAGCAGGCCAGCGGAATGGGCAAGAATTTCCCTGAAAATTGAAAAATCCTCCCCGACGGAAAGGCCGCCGATCGCATAACCGGGCAGATCGAGCTCCACGAGTTCCTGGATGCTTCTTTCACGCAGGTCCATGTAAAAATTACCCTGGACAATACCGAATAACTCACCGATTCCGTTTTCCTTAAGTTTTAGCCATTCATCCCGGCTTTTTCTTGCCCAATCGGAAGTGATGACAAGTGCTTCCAACGCCTTCTTTTTGGATATTCCTGATTCCGTACAGATATCGAGCGGCATAAGGATATCGCTGCCCAGAATTTTCTGCGCTTCAACCACTTTCTCCGGGGTCAATGAATGGTAGGACCCGTCGATGTGCGAGCGGAAACGAACTCCCCCCTCTTCAATTTTTCTGAACGGGGCCAAGGAAAAAACCTGAAAACCGCCGGAATCAGTGAGGATATTCTTGTCCCACATTATGAATTTATGAAGACCTCCCGCTTCGGCTACGGTCTCCAGTCCGGGCCTTAAATAGAGATGATACGTATTTCCAAGTATGAGGTTGATACCGAGGTCCTCCAGGTCTTCCATGAATATCGCCTTTACCGTTCCCAGAGTGCCGACAGGCATGAAAGCAGGTGTCGAAACGGAACCATGGGCAAGATGGAGTATTCCGTTACGCGCTTTTGAATCTTCAGCGACATGGGATATGGAAAACAGCATGCTATGTCCTGGCCCAGCGCATCAGAAGGATCCCGAACACGAAAAACAGGAATGGAGCCGTGAACGCTCCCCAGAAGGGAAGAAGATGACCGTTGGTTGCCATGGCCATTGTAATCATTTGCACGACATAATAAACGACTACAAGACCAATGGCGGCACAGAGGCTGAGCAGCAGTACGTTTCTCCTTAATATCCCGCCAATGGAACAGGAAATGAGGGCAACAATAATGGGAGTCATGGCAAACGCGAACTTTTTAAAATATTCACTCAATGCGCCCTGGTAGGACTGCCCCGCCTTCCGAAGTGCCGTTACCCATTCAAACGCATCCCGGTAATTCATCTCCTCGATTCTCCGGGAAGAGGACCTCTGGAACAATTCCGGTTTCTCATCCAATTTTGCATAATCCAGTGTTTCCAGATTTTCAACGATGAATATCTTTTTGTCATCGCTCCAATGATAGCGCTTTACGTTGGCCAATACCCAGTTCTGGCCGTTCCAGGAAGCCGTATCCGCTTCATACCGGTTTACAAGATTAGCCGAATTATCACGTTCGAGAATGGTGATACCGGTAAGCGTCTTCTGGATGTCGTTATAGTAATTGACCTGATAGACGATGGTGTTGTCCGCCGTTTTGATGGCAACATTATAATTACTGAACGGCTCGGGAGATTTCATCACCTTTTTATAAAGACTGTTCTTTTCGGCAAATGAGGGGATGACCATTTCCTCCTCGAAGAAAAAAACACTGAAGCATAGGACGGCTCCGATAATGATGAACGGGACGGAGAGCCTGTAAAGGCTGATGCCCGATCCGAAAATGGCGATCATCTCATTATTGGTATAGAACAATCCCAGTACAAAAGTGATGCTGAAAAGGAAACCTACGGGTATGGAATATGAAATGCATTTCGGCGTGTAGTAATACATGATTGCCAGGATATCCATAAGGCTTACATTATTAGCCACATAATGCTGGATAGACGCAAACAGGTCCATTAACTGGAAAATCAGGACGAAGAAAAAAATCGTTACAACAAAAACCGGGGTAAAAACTTTTAATAATACAATATAAATTGTTTTCATAGTGGCATCCTAAACAATATAAATTGTTTTCATCGTCTCATCCTGAACAGGTACATGGCCATCCCCAAAACAAGTATCACGAAATTAGGGAACCAGATAATGACAAATGTGGAGATTTCCGTGCTGGGTCCCATCCTGTAGCTGATGAAAAGCATGATCCAATAGAGGACCGATATAATAACTCCGATGAAGAAACCGATCAGCCTGCCGCTTCTTCTGGCCATCAGGGCAACGGGAAAGGCAAAAATCATGAAAACAATGCAGGAAAAAGGATGTGAAAATTTTCTGAAAAACTCCATCTGAAACACTTTGAGTGTCTTATCGTCGATTACGGTCTGATTTTCACGCTCCAGCTGGCCGTATAGCTGCCTGATTTCATTAATGTACTGGTAAACCATGGCCTGGTTGACCTGAAAAACAGCGGAAGCCAATTGCATCTTGGTGGTTATTTCGTACCGCAGTTTTTCAATTTTTATAATTTGAATGCGTTTTCTCTCATCCAGTACACCCTGTTTTTCAGTTATCTCTTTCCACACATCAACGGAACTCATTTCCCTAGGTCCGAAATCATTGGGCGTGTTGCCTATTATGTTTCTTACCAGAATATTGTAGACGAGTTCCGAGGCTGAGGCATATTCGTATTCATTCGTTTTGGCAGGATTCATGACATGGCTGAACACATCCATGAGTTTTAGCGATATGACCCCGCTTTGTTCCGTATTTTCCAACAGGTAGGCCGTTTTCGCCGTTATGACCCTTTTTTCATTCTTGGCCGTTTTATCGAAGATGATAACATCCTCAATCCGGTTTCCTTCCACGTTACCCGTTACAATGACTTTGTCTTCATAACGCTTGGCCGAATAGGCTTCCAGTTCCAGTCCCGGGTTGTTGTAAATGAGCCGTTTGGAATAAATTTTGATATTGATGTGTCCAAGGGACAGGAAATAGTCATTGAATACAAAGGACACCAGGGTGAAAACCACGCTTAAAACAATAACGGGCAGGAAAATACGCAAAATGGAAACACCCGACGCCCTCAGGGCGAGTACCTCGTTATCCGAGGATAACCTTCCCAAAGCCATTAACGTGCCTACGAGCGCGGAAAAAGGGAGGGTTAACGAAATAATATCCGGGAGGTAATAAATAAGCAGGATGATCACATCCAGAATGGGGACTTTCTTGGACAGGATTTTTTCGGCGATTAACAGGATTTGATTGATGAAAAACATGAAAAAAAAGAACAGGAACGATACGAGAAACGATACGAGAATTTCTTTTCCGATATATGAATAAACCGTATTGTATTTTGTCTTCATGCGGTAGCCTTAATATCCGGTATTAATAATAACTATATTTAAAGACTATTCAAGGGAGTAACACACCGCGGGTTTTACAATCCCGTGGAGCCGAACCCCCCTTCACCTCGCTGTGTTTTATCGATCTCCTGGGTTGATAGAATAAAATCCGCCTTTTCCACCCTGGAAAAAACAATCTGGGCAATCCTGTCACCCCTTTTTATGGTATACTCGTTATTATTCAGGTTAATCAGGATGACCTTGACCTCCCCCCTGTAGTCAGCATCGATGGTGCCGGGAGTATTCAGCACCGTTATCCCGTGTTTCACCGCCAGTCCGCTCCTTGGCCTCACCTGCGCCTCGAACCCGTCGGGAATCTGTACTCTCAAGCCGGTAGGTACAATCGCCCTTTCCAGGGGCTTTAAAATAATATCCTCCGTTATATTCGCTTTCAGGTCCGCTCCGGAAGCGGAGTCTGACTGGTATTCAGGCAGCATCGATTTATCACCGTTTATGATAACCTTTATTTTTTTCCCGTTCATTAAAAGTCAAATCCCTTCATTTTGGTCTCACTTTTTTTGATCTTGCCAAACGCCAATGCGTTGATCTGCCGCGGGTGAATGAACCGATTGATAAAATCATTGACGTCCGTACAGGTTACCTTTTCAAGGTGGTGTACCGATTCATCAAAATCCATGGTCTGATGGAGAATCAGGAACATCTTGACAATACGCTTCATCCTGAGTTCCATGTCTTCCCTGGCAAGAAGAAGACTGCCCTTTAAATGACTTTTAGCGTCTTCCGTCTCCATTTGGGTCACCTGTTCTGAAACAAGCCTGCCGAACTCATCATTGAGTGTTTTTAACAGCATGTAGAGTGTTTCGGCCTTGGTGTTCACATAAACGTTCAAAGAAGCCGTATCGGAATAAAAGGATCTGAACGAATTAACGGCATAACACAGACCGAGTTCCTCCCGGATTTTCTGGAAAAGCCGGGAACTCATCGATTCACCGAAAAGCGTGCTGAAAACGAGGCTTTGATAAAAATATTTTTTCTGGGCAATTTCAGGACAATCAATCCCGGCATAAACCTGCACTTGCGTAAAAGGGCTCTTCACGTATTGGAAATCATGCGTGTGGACCGGCCTGGCCCTGTTGAACGGGGCCCCGTTAACTTCAGGGAGATTTTCCAATGCAGCCAGATGATCCGATACTTCCTGTTCATCAAAATTACCGACAATCGAGACAATCATGAGTGACGGGATGTACCTGAGCGAATAAAAATCAACCAGTGACTTCCTGGTAACACCATTGATATCCGCCACTTCACCGGTAACGTTGCGTGACAGGGGGTGGTCCCTGTAAAAATTTTTAAGAAACAACTCGTGGGCAAGTTCATCCGGAGAGTCCTGGATGGACAGTATCTCATTGATGATGACGCCTTTCTCGTTTTCAATTTCCTTTTCATTAAAAACGGAATGGAATACCATGTCGTTGAGCACATCCATGGACAGCCTTATTTGATCCCTGGGAACAACGCAATAATAGCAGCATAATTCTTTGTCCGTATAGGCATTCAAAACGCCACCAACCCGGTCTATGTCCCGGGCTATCTGAAAGGCCGTCCGCCGTTTCGTTCCTTTGAAAAGCATATGTTCAAGGAAATGAGAATATCCCCGCTCATGGGCACTTTCATCCCTGGAACCGGTTAAAAACCAGTAGCCCAGGGAGATAGTTTCCGTTGTCTGGACTTTTTCAGATAAAACCCGTACTCCATTACGCAAGGTTTTAAATTGGATCAAAAGGCATTACCTTCGATTCCGGTTCTTGTAATCCCTGTTGTCCGAACGCTTGTCATGACTGTGGTTCCTGTCCCTGTCCCTGCTGTCCCTGTCCCTGTCCCTGTAGGAACGTCCGCCGGAACCGCTGCTTTTCTTGTTTTCCAGGGCTTCCAGGGTGCTCAGATTGACCCTTCCCTGCCTGTCGATTTCGACAATTTTAACGACCAGTTCGTCACCTTCATTAACAACATCCCTGACTTCCTTGACATGGGTGGCGGCCAATTTGGATATATGGCAGAGTCCTTCCTTGCCTGGCAGGAATTCCACAAACGCGCCGAAATCCATGATGCGCTTTACCGTTCCCGTATATACCTTGCCGATTTCCGGTTCTTCTACCATGGCGGCGATCGTGTTACGGGTATTTTCCGCACCTTCCTGGTTTTTACAATAAATGGTTACCTTGCCGTCATTTTCAATATTTATCGATGAATCGAATTTCTCACTCAAGGCCTTGATATTTTTTCCTCCCGGCCCGATGATAAGTCCGATTTTATCGGGATTGATCATCATGGTAAGGATCTTTGGGGCAAAGTCGGAAAGGTTTTCACGCGGTTTTTCAATGGTTTCGTTCATGATCTTTAATATATGCATCCGGCCTTCTTTTGCCTTGTATACCGCGTCGCGGAGTATGGCCGGGTCAACACTGTCTATTTTTATGTCCATCTGGAATGCCGTTATGCCTTCATCCGTTCCGGCAACCTTGAAATCCATGTCTCCAAGATGGTCCTCTTCACCCAGTATGTCCTTGAGGACGACATAGTCATCCCCTTCCTTTATCAAACCCATGGCAATTCCGGCGACCGATTTTTTAACAGGCACGCCGGCGTTAAGCAGGCTGAGCGTACTGCCGCACACCGTCGCCATCGATGAGGATCCATTGGATTCAAGTATTTCGGAGACAATCCGGATCGTATAGGGAAACACATCATTGCTGGGCAGGACGGATGCGATAGCCCTCTCGGCAAGGTGTCCATGCCCTATTTCCCTTCTGCCCGTTGCCAGTCTACCCGTTTCACCAACGGAAAACGGAGGGAAATTATAGTGAAGCATGAAAGTTTTACGCGCATCACCGTCTATGTTGTCAAGAATTTTCTCGTCATCAACCGATCCCAGCGTAGTAACGACAAGTGCCTGGGTTTCACCCCGTGTGAACAGGGCGGAGCCGTGCGTACGGGGAAGCATATCGATTTCACAGGTAATCTGCCTGATATCATCCGGGCTTCGTCCATCCGTTCTTTTCTTCTTTTTCAGGATGGATTCGCGGACTATTTTTGATTCCATTTCCTCCAGCAAAGCATTGACGGCTTTCTCCTTGCCCTCGGGAATCTTTTCTTCGAATTTTTCCATGGCATCGTCATAGATTTTCCTTATGGCATTAGCCCGGTTTTCCTTGCCCAAAACAAAGTTGGCTGTTTCAAGCCGGGAAAAGGCAAAAGAGTGCAGTTCCTCCTTGAAATCGATCACGTCCTCTTCCGGGTCGAGTTCGATTTTCGGTTTTCCGGCCATTTCACGGAACTTATGCTGGAGTTCGCAAATTTCCTTGATTTTTGTATGGGCAAGCTCGATGGCTTCCAAAAGAACGTCCTCACTGACTTCCCTGCCGCCGCCTTCTACCATTGTGATTCCCTTTTCCGTACCGGCGACGACAATATCCAGTTTACAGTTAATGAGCTGGTCAAAGGTCGGATTTATAACCAACCCTTCTTCAAGTGCGGCCACCCTGACCGCTCCTACGGGACCGGCAAAAGGTATATCGGAAAGAAATACAGCCGTTGCCGAAGCCACCATGCCGATTACATCCGGCGGATTTATCTGGTCCGTTGAAATGGTGGTAGGTACTACCTGGATTTCACGTTTTATATTTTTGGGAAATAACGGCCGCAACGGTCTGTCGATCAATCTCGACACTAATATTTCTTTATTGGAAGGTCTTCCTTCCCTTTTTAGAAAACCTCCCGGAATTTTACCGGCCGCATAAAATTTTTCATTATATTCAACCATCAGGGGAACGTAGTCAAGGTCTTCGATTTTATTCTGTGAAAGGCAGGCCGTGGCTAAAACAGCCGAACCGCCGTATTTCGCGAAGACAGCTCCGTTGGCCTGTTTCGCCATTTTACCTGTTTCTAGAACAAGCTCATTTTCCCCTAATTTTATTGAGACTGTTTGCATCATTTAATTTTCCTATCCTTGTTCTGTATAATTATTTTCTCAAGTTCAATTTCTGTATGAGTTCCCTGTATTTGAACAAATCACTTTTTTTAAGGTATTTGAGAAGACGGCTTCTCTGTCCAACAAGTTTGAAAAGCCAGCGTTTTGAATTGTTATCCTTTTTATGTACCTTAAAATGTTCGGTCAGGTCTTTGATCCTTTTCGAGATAAGGCTTATCTGAACTTCCGTTGAGCCGGTGTCTTTATCATTTTTTCTGAACTCGGCAATGATTTTCTCCTTATCTTCTTTTAATAATGGCATTTAATTCTCCTTTCATTCAACCTTACATAAAATATAAATAATCTATTCTGTTATTTGCTATATTTATTTCAGGCAAAACCAGTTTTATAGTTTGTTCTGTAATTTCAATATCACAAGGATATTTTATCTCATTAGCTAATACATTTCCTTTGTAATTACCCGTTTTGGGGATAATTTGGTGGATTTTATCTTTTTCCAGTATAAAGCCGGAAGTTTTAAGTCTTCTTAAGATACTTTCCGTTAAATCAATAGTGTATTCCGTCTGAAGCATTGCCTTTACATTGGTAAAATTACCTTCAGCAATATCAGTCCTTATCCTGCTGGAACTGATAATTTTTCCATCATATTCCTCGGGTTCAATAATCTCTAGCTCAATACCTCCTAATATTTTCTTTAATCCGGCCACATCCATACTTTTATTTCGGCCAAGATTAAAATTATGACCCGCAACGACTTTTTTTATCTTAAAATTGTTAAATAAAACGGTAAAAAAATCGCTACCAGTCATTTTACTGAATTCAGCAGAAAAGTCAATCAGGAGGACATTCCGAATTCCAAAGAAATTAAGCCGTTCAAGCTT
>JAFGKU010000127.1 GCA_016928415.1 Spirochaetales bacterium | reverse complement strand
CAAAAATGGAGGACCTTTCGCTTGCGGGAGTTAACACAAACCCAAGGCTCGACAAGGATCGAACAGCCTGGCTCTACTCTACCGTCTGCTCCGCGTACTCTACCGTTTGATTCCTTGTTTGGTTTCCTTTAACAACCTCTGTTTAAGTCGGGGCCTTAACGGTATATAAAACATTTTACAGCCTTGTGGCCTAATAGCGGATCGTATGGATGGACGAATGAAAGTGGAAGGGGAGAAAACGCAGAGGCGCAGAGGTTGCGCAGAGAACGCGGAGAAAGAAGGATTGCCGTTGTACAGAACTCTAAGTCGTATATCTAATTCTATACCTCTTGGGGTTTTAAAATCCTCTTGACTATATTAAATTACTATACTATTAATATATATAGTAATTTAAATAATGAGGAATATATGATATCACTAAAACTAGACCGGAATGCGGATTTTCCCCTTTATGCCCAGATAAGGGAAGCTATTAAAAAAGAAATTGAGGAAGGTAGGCTCAATGCCGGTGAAAAACTCCCGACCGTGGCTGTATTGTCTAAAAAATTGGGTGTCACCCAGGTCACTGTTTTAAGGGCCTATGAGGATCTGATAAACGAGAATTGTATTCTTACCCAGGTCGGCCGGGGGACGTTTGTCCGGGATAAATCCGGCAAGCAGACGCCGACTCATTTTAATCCGTACGGCCGGTTCCTCAAGTCGCCTTTTGAACCAGCTGACCCTGAGATGTCCTATACTGTCCGCCGGTTGAGAATGGGAATAGCCCGTAGCCTTGAGGATTTAAAGATCCTGCTTGAAAGGCCGGGTCTCATAAAATTCACTTCCGGCGTTCCGGACCCTGAAATTGCCGACCCTGATGTGCTGCGCCGGTGTACCATGAAGGCCCTGGAAAAGGGTCAGCAGCACTATGAAGGTTATATCGGGCCGCCGGGGCTTGAGGAGTTAAGGGAGGCTATTGCGGAAAGATTCAGGAAAAGGGGCGCCGCCGTTACCAGGGACCATGTCCTCATTACAAACGGGTCTCAACAGGCTGTTGCCATTCTCGCCCAGTTAGCCCTGGAAAATAACATGAGGATTATCTGTGAAAGCCCTTCGTACCAGGGAATGCCCAATGCCTTCGGGGCAATCGGCCATTGGGTTGAATCCCTTCCGAGGGATAATGAGGGTCCCATACCGGGGAAATTTGCCAAATACTATGACGGGAAACCCTCCATGCTCTATCTCTGCACCCTTTTCCATAATCCCATGGGAACCAGCCTGTCGGCAGGGAGGGGGGCTATGGTAAAGGAATGGGCCGAGGAACAGGATTCCCTTGTTATTTCGGATGAAATTTTCTGTGATCTTGCTTTTAACGGTCCGGATACCAGTTACTTCCATGCATTGGGTGAAGACCGGACGATTGTTATCGGTTCACTTTCCAAATCGTTCATGTGCGGGCTGCGCATCGGCTGGATGGTTACAAAGCCGGAGAGAATCCGGGCCATTGCCGGTTTGAAAAGGGCCATGGATATAGGTTCTCCTTCCCTGATGCAGGGGATTGCCCATGTAATCCTGGCATCGGGTGAATATGAAAAACATCTTGTCAGGGCCCGGGAGCATTACAGGACAAGAAAGGAAACCATCATCCGGAACCTTGAAAAAAATATGCCGGAAGGCGTCACCTGGACAAACCCGGGAGGAAGCATGCATTTATGGGTCAGCCTGCCGCCGGGTTATTCGAGTATCGCCCTGTATCTCCTTGCCGTTGAAAGGGGAGTCGGCTTCAGTCCCGGACCCCAGCTGGACATTGACCACAGGTTTCTTAACGGTTTCAAGTTGAGTTACGGTTCGGTGTCACTTTCTGAAATCGAGGAGGGGGTCGAGTTGCTGGCCGATGCGGTAAAGGTGCTGCTTGCCCATCCTCCCGCCGACGCCGGCCTGAACGGACTGGGGGATTTCCTGTGAAGACCGTGAACCGCATCGTCACGGATGTTGTCTACGGGCCGGTCAATTCACGCCGGTTCGGCTTTTCTCTCGGCATCGACCTGACCGGTCCGGCCAAATGCTGTTCCTTTAACTGCCTCTATTGTTTCCGCGGATTCAACAGGATTTCTCCGGCTAAAGGCAGACACCTGTTTTACGATAAAGATGATATTATAACAGCCGTTGAAAGGTATTTTGAGACCGGCGGGATGAAAGCCATTGACGATATCACGATTGCCGGTAACGGCGAACCGACGGACAATCCCGTACTGCCTGAGATTATAAGGTATTTGCGGGATTTCAGGGACAGGCTGTTGCCCGGTATGCGGCTGACACTGCTCACCAATGGGATGGGGATGGTTCCGCGCCTGAATCCCCGTCATTCCGCGCTGCTGGAGTCGTTTTCTCTTCTGGACACTGTTTGTCTTAAACTCGATTCCGCCGTTCCCCGGACCTGGAAGCGCCTGGACCGTCCCGCCTTTGGCGTGGATTTTGACGAGTGGCTTGATTCGGTGCGTGCTTTTCATGGGCCCGTTATCCAGACGATGCTTGTGCGCGGTATCGTGGACAATACGACCGGTCCGGAAATTGAATCCCTGGTGGAGTGCTACAGGATATTGAAGCCGTCCGCATACCATCTTTTAACGTTAAACAAGCCGCCGGCTCACAGCGGGCTGGTACCGGTAGAAGACGGTATAATAAGGGAGATTAAAGAAAAAATTCGCGCGTCATGCTTTATCAATACATGATTGCAATGCACTCTGTGGCTACTGAACTTATGATCCCTCCGTATTTAACTTTTGTCGAATTATTGCGGTTGTTTGACGATAACAATTTTGTCACTTTTTTATGGAATTTGAATTCTTAACAAATCCGTCATTTTCCGTTTAAATTTGAGTGTAGGGGACCTTTGAAAACCCCTATTTTTTAAAGGGTTTTTTAGAAGTGCCTTATAGAAAGGAATGTGTTATGGAATACTATTTATATTTTTCATTATACCCCGAATCTCTTATCGCTTCGATGCTTTCTCCTGAGCAATTCGGCAATTACCTGGCGGTCGGTACAAAAAAAAGGGAAAGCCAGCAGGAGGCTCTCTATTTCCAGGTGGACCCGGAAAAATGCAAAGGAATTTTCAATCTTACGGATATTGACACCCGTGTTGTTGCCCATAAGGACGGTGAGCCGAAACATTCCGTTTATTATTCCATATACAGGGTTCTGGAAAAACTTCCGCTGGACGCCATTAAGGACATGTACCTGGCTACAAGGTACGGACGGGTATTGAGACTGGAAAAGACGAATGACCTGCCCCAATTCAATGACAAGTGTTACCTTTACCAGGAAATTGTGCCGGTGCACCCGAGAATCGCCAGCAGCCTTGACCCTGTTAAATTCTCGAAGTTTATAACGGACAGGAATAACAGGCTGTATGTTCCCAAGATTTGTTTTGTCGACCTCCGGCTCGGCGACCTGGCCAATGACCCCGAGAACGGAAGCGTCTATGACCTCCCTTATCCGCAGATTGACTATCTCAAGGAATGCCTGAAACAGGTAAAGAACAATGAAGAGAAGCATACGAAAACGGTGAACCGCATACAGTCCGGTAAATTCATTTACCGGGTCATCAATAACGGGTTCTATGTGGCCGAAGGTTCCAAGCTATTGTTTATTAAATTCCCTTCCGAAAAGGAATTGAATTCAACATACTACCACTGGTGGAAATCGGCAACGCATCATTAAAGTTTCTACGGCTTTCATGGTGAGCGGTATTGTTAAAAAAATTTCTCCTTTCCGTAAAATCATGCGCAATCATTCCGGCTGTTTGACAAAAAAAAAAAATTAATCCATAATTGTTCTGCTTTTTAAACAGAACTCGCCGATTCGGTTGCCTTATTGAATATAGGGAAACTGCGGCGTTACCGTAAAAATTATGTACAAGAGTTATATAAAAGAAGTTATGAAAGGAGTTTACCTCAAAGATGAAGTTGTTTGATAATCCGCACAAACGGTATAATCCGCTCCTGGATGAATGGGTGCTTGTGTCGCCGCACAGGACCAAACGCCCGTGGCAGGGCCTTGTCGAATCCCTGCCGCATGTCAAAAGGCCTGAGTATGACCCGAAATGTTATCTCTGCCCGAGGAACACCAGGGCTTCGGGGATAACCAATCCCGATTATAAAAGCACGTTCGTATTCACCAATGATTTTTCCGCCCTGCTTTCGGACGTCCCTTCCGGGCAGTTTAAAGAAAAAGATATCCTGCAGGCGCATTCGGAGACGGGTATATGCCGCGTCATTTGTTTTTCCCCCCGGCACGACCTGACGCTGGCATTGATGAAAACCGAGGAAATCCGGCCGGTCATCGATGTCTGGATTGACCAGTACAACGAACTCGCAGATAACAGGGATATCCGGTATGTGCAGATTTTTGAAAACCACGGCCAGATGATGGGCTGCTCCAATCCCCATCCCCATTGCCAGGTATGGGCCAACCAGACGGTTCCCGAACTTCCCGGCAGGGAAACGCGAAACCAGGAAGCCTATATGGATAAGCACGGTTCCTGCCTTCTTTGCGACTGCCTGAAAGTGGAATTAAAAAGCAGGGAACGCGTGGTTTTTGAAACGGATGAATTCGTTGTCCTGGTTCCCTTCTGGGCTGTCTGGCCTTTCGAGGTCATGGTCGTTTCAAAAAAACATTACGCCGCCATTAATGAACTGGATGAAAAAGCAAAACTCGACCTGGCCGACGTGCTGAGGCGGTTGGGTATCCGGTTCGATAATATTTTTAAATCGGATTTTCCCTATTCCATGGGCTTTCACCAGAAACCGACAGACGGCGGGAAGCATGAGGAATGGCACCTGCACCTGCATTATTATCCGCCTCTGCTCAGGTCGGCGACCGTCAGGAAGCATATGGTCGGATACGAACTCCTCGCCATGCCGCAAAGGGACATGACGGCGGAACAGAGTGCCGAACGTCTGCGGGACTGTCCTGAAACACATTACACGGTTTGAAGGAGAAAATAATGATAGATCCATTGAAGAGCAAGACAGTACAACACGTCTTCAACCATCTCTACGGGGATTCCGAATCCCTTCTTGAGGAACAGACGGGCCGTTATCGCCGCCTGGTGGACAAATACCTTTCGCTGTTTACGGATAACGATTTTCACCTTTTCAGTTCGCCGGGCCGCGTGGAACTGAGCGGGAACCACACGGACCATAACCATGGCCGGGTGCTGGCGGCATCGATAAACCTCGATTCCATCGCCGCTGCCTCCAGGTCGACAGGCAACCGCATCGTGATTCATTCGGACGGTTATCCCGAACCTTTTACGGTGGACCTTTCGGATTTATCCCCGCAAGCGGGCGAGGAAGGGAAAACGGAAGCGTTGATAAGAGGCACGGTCGCCAGCCTGAAGGAATCCGGATTCCAGGTAGGCGGGTTCAACGCCTGCCTGTCAAGCGATGTGAAGCCCGGTTCCGGTTTGAGTTCATCCGCTTCCTTTGAAGTGTTGACAGGATTGATACTGAGTGCCTTCTATAACAGCGGCCATGTTCCGTTTGTCGAGGTTGCCCGAGCGGGACAGTTTGCCGAGAACAGGTATTTCGGCAAACCATCCGGCCTTATGGACCAGGTGGCCTGCGCCGCCGGCGGTATTGTCACCATTGATTTCAACGATCCCAGGCTGCCCGTTATTTCACAAATAGAATTCGATTTTGACAAAAAAGGGTATGACCTTCTGGTTACCGATACCGGCAAGAATCATGAGGACCTGACTTCCGATTATGCCTCCATACCGGCCGAAATGAAGGCCGTTGCCGCCTGTCTCGGCAAACAGGTGGCCCGCGAAATTAATTTTGACGAGATTGTTCAGAATATCCCGTTACTCAGGCAGAAAACTTCGGACAGGGCCGTGCTGCGTGTTCTCCATTTTTTATATGAAAATAACCGCGTGGAAAAACAGGTGTCCGCATTACGGAACGATGAATGGGATCTTTTTTTGCGGCTTGTGAATGCCTCCGGCGCGTCATCTCTTCAATGGCTGCAAAACGGCTATTCCCTGAAAAATCCCGGGGAACAAAGTGTCCCCCTTATGCTGGCCCTTTCCGAACAGTTCATCCGGGAAACGGGCAAAGGCGCCTGCAGGGTGCATGGCGGGGGTTTCGCCGGCACAATCCTGGCTTTCCTGCCGTCGGTATCCGCGCCGGACTATATAAAATTAATGGAACGGGTTTTGGGAACCGGGTGTGTTACACGTCTTGCCATCCGTTCGGCGGGAGCCATCCGAATAACCTGAAGGTAGTTGACTATTTCATGGACTTTTACATAATTTAATACCATGACCGCCCTTGTAAGCTTCTTTGCCGTCATGGTTGTCTCCCTTGTCATCCTCAGGATTGCCACGATCATCCTCAAATTCACGGGTATCTCCGAAGACATCGCCAGGTTCCAGGCGCGCTCCGCCTTCACGGGGACGGGGTTCACCTCCCGTGAAACCGAGGTGATTGTCAACCATCCCCTGCGAAGAAAGATCATCATGTTTCTCATGATGGTGCGGAACGTCGGTTTCGTGACCCTCGTAACTTCCCTGATTCTTTCCTTTTTTACATCCACCACGACAGAGGATTTTATAATCAGGATTCTCTTCCTGTGCGGCGGCCTTTTCATGATTTACATTTTATCAAAGATAAGGATTTTAGATAAAATACTGAGCAGGATTGTGGAAGCGGCCTTGAAAAGAATGACTAAAATTTATATTTACGATTATGAAAGCCTTCTTAATCTGGCGGGTGAATTCTCGGTCATCAGTTGCAAAATCGGCGACGGGAACTGGTGCGCCAACCGTTCCCTGACCGATTTGAAGCTGCCGGATGAAGGCATCCTGATACTGGGAATCAAACGGCCGGACGGTTATTATATAGGAACACCGCAGGGGAAAACGGTCATTTTACCGGACGATGAAGTAATCCTCTACGGCCGGGAAGAACTTCTTTTAAAGATAAGCCACAGGCCGCAGGGCGAGGCGGGCCAGAAAGAACATGAGCGGTTTGTCGACGAACAGAGAATGCGTGAAGGCCGGCCGGCGGAAAAAAAAGAAGAACAAAAACACACGGTAATTGACAATATAAAGCGATTTTTCAGCCGTAAATAAATATTATTTTTTAAGCGCCTCATTCACCGCATCCAGCATGTCGTTCAGGTTAAAAGGTTTTGGGATGAATACGGCGTTCGATTTCCTGATAATTTCGGACTGGCCGGTCGGCTCTTCGGAGGTGCTTGTCAAAAGAAATTTGAGCTGCGGATATATCTGCCGGGACTCCGTCATGAGCTGTATGCCGCTCCGGTCGGGCAGAACGATATTGGTAAACACGAGATGCAGACCATTGGTGGCGGAAGCTATTATTTCCATCGCTTCCCTGTATGATGCGGCCGTTTTTACGGAATAGCCGTATTTCTGGAGAGCCTTTACCGTGGTATTCCGGCCCTCATTGGCATCCCCGACAACTAAAATGACCTCTCCCTTTCCCGTCGAGGGTATTGGTTTGGCTTCTTCCTGTTTCCGGGTATTCCTGTCTACCGGTAAAAAAATGGTAAACGAAGTACCGGCATTGAGCGCGCTTTTTACATCTATCCAGCCGTTTTGCTGCTTGATTATGTTCCGGACAATGGCCATGCCCAGCCCGTATCCCTTCTCCGATTTTTTTGTCGTAAAAAAGGGTTCGAATATATGCTTGATCGTTTCTTCGTCCATCCCCGTACCTGTATCCCTGATGGTAAGGACGATGTGCCTGCCGGAATGATTCTCATCGTGCAGGTCCCGGTTTTCCGTTTTAATAAGTATCGTCCCGCCTGCCGGCATTGCATCCCTTGCATTGATGACAAGGTTCATGATTATCTGTTCCATTGTATTTTCCACTGCCTGGATGGGATAGAGGTTGGCTTCAAGCTCTTCCTTGATGTTTATTTCCTTCTTGATCGTTCTTTTCAGGATAACGAGGGTTTCCCGTATAATTTTATTCAAATTAATCGTTTTGAAATGCCTGTAAGACTGTCCCGTAAACACCAGGAGCTGGCGCGTCAGCTCCGCCCCCTTGTTCGCGGCGTTCTCCAATATGCTGATATTTTCCATGGAATCGCCCGTTTCCTTCAATTCAGACTTTAACAGGGTTATCGACCCCTTGATTATTGTCAGGATGTTGTTGAAATCATGGGCAATGCCTCCCGTCAAAAGCCCGATGGCATTCAATTTCTGCGCCTGCAGTAATTGATTCTGGATTTTGTGGAATTCCTCTTCCAGGTGCTGCCTTGCCCTGGTCTCCTTTACCTGTAAATCCAGGGAATATTGCCAGTCGTTTCGCATGCCGAATCCCCATAGAATGATATTGATTATATCTATCGTGTTTTGAGTAAAAGCATTATTGATCCTGTTGTTCTCCAGGTAGAATATTCCGTACGGGCTATTGCGTTTCCTTTTATCCGTCCTTGATACGGGCCTGCTGAATGAACTGACGGGCAGGCAGAGGACCGACTTGATATTGTTTTGCTGTAGATATTTGTCATCAGCGGCGAATTCCGACACGCTGCCGTTTGAAAGGATTATCGGGTTCCCTGTCTGTATGGACTGGGTTATCAGAAGCTCCGGCAGTTCCGCGTAGTTTGTAAGCGGGGAGGAGAGATGTGTGTGGGATTCACGTGCGTCTATGTCTTTTTTTAAAAGGACCTTCAGGTGGCCGCCGTCGTTCGCTACGAAAAAGACTTTTTGCGCGCCGGCTATTTCGCATATGATGGAGATTATTTTTTCAGGAATGGTATCATGTTCCTTTTCGCTGATTACTATTTTAAAGGCATCCACGATCTTGTTCAAATCTATCATGGAGATGTTGTCCGGCAGCGTTCCTGCCGTCATGTGCTGGTTTGCGTAAAGGTTGTGCGACTGTTCCGCCTCCAGGAGCTTGATTTTCGCCTTGGCGCCCCATTCCGAATAACATCTGTAGGCATGGTTGAGATAGACCCTCCCGTTAATGGGATCGTTCTGCCTCATGTAGGCGGCCGAAAGCTGTTCGGCCGTCAATGCCTCCTCCTGTATAAAACCCTGCTGGTGCGACAGCACAAGCGCCCTGTTGAACAATGGCAGCGCCCTGTCCCATTTGCCGGTCAGCAGCAGGTATTCCGCCTTGACTAATAAAAACTTGTGCCGGTGGTTGGCGGGGCAGAACCTGGCCCATTCTTTCAGGCGCGCAAGACCTTCCCTGATTTCCTTCCCGTACCTTTTCCTCGGTTTACCGCGCAGCAATATGAGGCTTCTGTAAAAATAATGCAGCGGCAAATGCGGGGTGGAACGGATCCCGTCGATATATTCTTCCGCCATCCTTATATTGTAAAGAGCGTCATGGTCCTTTTTTAAGAGGTAACAAAGGTACGCCTTGTTGAAATGTGTGTAATAAAGGGGAGGCAGGTCCCTCGCTTCCTCGTGGAGGGGAATCATTTTTGTTTCATTGTACGCTTCCCCCGCCAGCCTTGTGGCATCCTCGGAATAACCGAGTAATGACAGAACGGTTTGTTTGGTTATCAGGTTGAAATGGTTCAGGCCTTTTTCCTGTTTCATTTTATACACGGTATTTATGTTGGAATCAATTTCCTTTAAAAGAGTTCCCAGTTCCATACCCGTCATAAAATGGAGGACGGAAAGCGTGTTGGCGCTGTAGGCGGCGAAATTAAAATTACCGTGTTCCAGTCCCGAATGAAGCGCTTCCTGCAGGATGCTGATGGTTTTTTTCAGATGCATTTTCCAATGCGTTACAAAGTAGGCCAGGTTGAAGAGTGTCTGGCATTTGAATTTCTGGCTTGACAGCTGGTTCTGGATGTAAAGGGCATACTCGCCTATTTCCGTGCCGAATTTCAGTTTGTTCATGCCGCAGAGCAGCAATGCGCCGGTTGTATAGGCATAGCCGGCGTACGTTGTAAGGCCGTATTTCTTTGTAAGGTGCGCCATGGTCTGTGACAGGAAATCCAGAAGCTCGGGGTGGGACACGTAGGCAGCCGAGAAAACCTGGGCCATGATACGGATGGCCGCCTTGATTTTCCTGTCTACCACCTCGGCCTTCATCGTATTGCCGTACCGTATGTGGGAAGAGATGGTGCGTGAAAATATCATGTTGTGGAACAGGCCCGGTTTCATGGGCGGGAATATGTTGAGCTGTTTCAATACGTCAAGCGCCAGGTTAACGGCATAATCCGGTTTATTGAACGTGATTAAATAATGGATCTTGATTTCATAGGCCGGAATCGTGTCGAGAAAGGCGACGGCGTGCTCCATGAGGTTGATTATGTATTTTTCCATTAATTCAAAGTGGCCCAGCAGGTAATGGCATCTGGCCAGACCGAGATACAAATTGAATAAAACTTCATAGGCGGTATCCCAGTCATCTTCCAGGAGCTTGATTCCGAAATCATAATAATGAACGGCAGGCTGGTGTGCCGCCTTTGTTTCAGCCATTTTACCGGCCAGAAGATTCAACCTGGCTATGCGTTCCATTTCCTCCCTGTTATCCATGAACCTGGCGGCAAAATTAATGTAGTCGATGTAATTGGCAATATTCCTGTTAATCTCATCCTCGGGCAGCGAAGAAAATATCCTGCTGATTCTTTTATGGTGTTCGAGTTTTTCCGGTTCCGGAATCATGTTGTAGAGTGATTCCTGTATCTTGTCATGGATAAAGCAGTAATCGTTCTGGCTGCAGATAAGCAGCTCGAGGTTGCACGCCGGTTTGAGGATATTCGAAAGCCTGTTTTGGGGAATTCCGGATAATTCGCTCAGCAGTTCGAGTTTGAAAGTGTTCCCCAGGCACGATGCCGTTTTTAAAGCATTCAATGTGGGTTCTTCCAGTTCCTTGACCCGCTTGAACAATAATTCAAAAATATTCGCATTGAACTGTATCTTGTTGATTTCCTCCATGTCATAGGACCAGATGAACGCCGGGTCAAGTTTAAACAGGTTTTCATTGAAAAGGGTCTGCAGGGCGGTCTTCACATTGAGCGGTATACCCCACGTCTTGTTATACAGCAGATTGGTGAGCGCCTGGGTTTTTTCCATCGTGGTATTCAGGGTGTCGCTTATCCATTCGTTGACATTTATGATTTCAAGGGGCGTGAGAAATATTTTTTGAAAGGGTATTAGGGAATTTTCCAATTCATGGATTAATTCCGAGAGTACGGACTTGGAAATACTGGACTCTTCCCTCAGGGTTATGATGAGAAAAAATGAGCTTAACTCGGTATCGGTAAACAGCGTTTTAATGAGTGTTATGCTTGAGGCATCAATCCACTGGGCGTCATCCAGCGCCATCACCAGCGGATGTTTTGGCGAAGCGAAAACCTTGACGAAATTTCTTACCGCAATGTTGAAACGGTTTTGCGCTTCATGAATATCCGTATCTTTGACGGCGACGGGTTGTTCAATGAAATTCTTGAGTTCCGGCAGGAAATTGATGATGATGGACAGGTTTTGTTCAAGGGATTTAGTGATTTTTTCTCTCCAAAGGTTTTTCTCATAATCATTCAGTTCCATGATTTTCTTTAATAATTGATTGAAGGCGTTTATTATGGCGCTGTACGGTACGTTTTGTGTATTTTTTTCATATTTACCGGTTATAAAATAGCCGTTTCCCTTGATTACGGGAAGTTTCAATTCCTGGACCAGCGTGGTTTTGCCAATACCGGAAGTTCCCGAAACGATGACGATGGCGTTATCTCCATTTTGGGTATTCCGGAACAACTCTTCCAGTGATTCAACCTCTTTTTCCCTTCCGTACAATCGCATCGGTTTCTGGAATTTAATCGTACGGTCGTATACCCCGAGGTCGAATATCGAGATGGCATTCCGGGTGGACAATTCCTCTAGGCAGATTTCAAAGTCCCTTTTCAGACCGGAAGCGTTCTGGTACCTGTCCTCAACATTCTTGGCCAGGAGTTTTAAAATGATCCTGGATATGGCGGGATTGAGTGCGGTATTTATCATGTCCGGAGGTACCGGTTCACGGGCAATATGGCTGTGGACAAGCTCCACCGGGTCATCGGATTCGAAGGGCCTTTTTTTTGTTATCATTTCGTAAAGGACGATACCCAATGAATAAAGGTCCGTCCGGGTGTCTGTTGAACGGCTGATTTTGCCGGTCTGTTCGGGAGCTATATAGGGCAGTGTTTTATCCAGGTATTCATATGAAAAAACATCCTCGTTTTGTGAAACCAGGGGTGAGAAGATTCCGAAATCCATGTACTTGATTTTGTATCTGGTGTCTATGAGGATATTCACCGGCTTGATGGCCGAGTGAATTATTTTATGCATGTGGATGTCTTCAAGACCGGCTGTAAGGTCGAGTGCGGTTTCGAGGAACGATTGTGTTGAAAAATCGGTGTTCTGTATATAATTTATAAGCGGGACGGCCAATACATCTTCATAGGCCAGGATAATGCCGTATTCTTCGGGAATTTCGTCCCATACCAGGTCTTTGACCCGCAGTATGTGGCTGGACCGGATATTCTTCAGCAGAAGGAAATTTTCCTTGATTTGATTGTATTCAAAGGCGGTCACATTCTTATAATATAAATGCTTTAAAATGACGGGTTGTCCGTTTTCCGAGTCAACGGCACGGAGTATTTTCATTCTGTTTTCCGAATAAAGCTCCTCCGTTATGTCAAATCGAGAGCATAAAAGCATCAGTTCCACCTCTATGACATCAAGTGTTTTCTATTTTTTGCCTCAGTAATTTAACGTCAACATATTGTTTGACCAATTCCTTTATTTTATCAATTTTCTCCTGGTCCTCGGGCCTTATTTTCACAATCAGGTTGGTAACCCTCTGTGCGACGGCGAACGTGTCTTCCTTTACCAGGAAAATGGGTATGGATGTGTTTTTCAGGAATTTCAGGATGGTTTTATTGGGCCAGATGCCGCCGGTCAATATTATGCCCCTGATGTTGTAATCGTCGCTCACTTCCGGGAGCGCGCATGTCACGGCGGATAGAATGAGGTCTTCCCTGTTTCCCGGCGTAATGAGAAGAACTTCTCCCTTGAAAAAATCCAGTACGGTATGCGGCGGCATGGCGCCGACTATGACGTTGGTTATCATCTGGTCCAGGCCTTTTTCACCGCATATTAATTCGCCCTTCACATCATCCAGCAGCTGTTTGACTGTTGGATTGGAAAGGATGGGGCAGTACGGTATCACGCCCAATACGTCTATATTCTTCCGTTTCAAACCGAGCCTGACGTAGTAATTTATCTTTTCGTATTTTTCGGGCAGGACCTTGTTGATGATTACACCCAGCAGCTCGATGCCGTGCTGGTCGAACAATGCCTTGTTAAGCATGATTTCGTCTATCGGCCTACCGATGCCGGCGCATGTCACCAGTATGACCTTGGCATTCAAAAGCTTTGCCACTTCCGCATTGGAAAGGTCGAAGACACTCCCGACTCCCGCATGCCCCGTGCCCTCGATTACCATGAAATCCCTTGATTTGCTTGCCCGGTTGTAGCCGTCCATGATTTTCGTCTCGAGTTCCTTTTTATTGCCGTGCAGGATGTAATTTTCGGTAAAACCGGACGGCACCGTGATGGGGCTCATATCCGGCAGCTGCCCGCCGATTTTAAACACCTCGTTCATGAGGTTCACGTCCTTGTCAATCACTTCCTGGCCGATTATTTTAACCTGCTGGCCGACCGGTTTTATGTATCCCGTATTAGGGTAAAATTCCTTCACCGCCTCGAGAAGACCGAGTGCCGTGATTGTTTTGCCGTCATTCTGGCGGCTTGCGGCCACATATATTTTTTTAACCGAACTTATTTCATCCATTACCGTATTCCCTATTAATTCTGCAATATTTGATATTTATTATCAACAGAACTCCCCCAAATATCCTGAATTTCTCAAAGGCCGCGGGGGAAAAATGTCAAATTTTCTTATCCTTCATTCAGCAGGCGCAGCGCCGCTGCCGTGGTAATTACGTCGCAGGTACTTGCCGTAACATCATGGGTGCGTATAATATGGGCGCCATTGAAAACGGCGACGGCCGTGGCGGAAAGCGTACCGAAAAACCGGTTTTCAGGGTCCGGCTGGTTCACCAGGTAACCGATGAATGATTTTCTGGATATTCCGGCAAGTACGGGTTTCCCCAGGCTTCTCAAACGCTTTAAATCCCTGATGATTTCCGTATCATACGATGGAATTTTCTCCGGGACCCACCGTCCGATGGCAGGGTCGACAATAATGCGCTCATCACATTTATACCCCTTTTTATCCAGCCGCTTGATGGATTTTTCCAGGGCCTCCAGGGTGCTCTCCATTCCAAGGGGGTCACCCGGCCTGGAATGGGAAGCCATTAATATAACGGGTTTATCCACATCCGTGATCCAGTCCGCAAGCTCCGGGTCCGTTGTAAGGCTGCTTACGTCATTCAGAACAAAAGACGCTTCGCAGCCCTGTTTTTTGAAGACGGAAAAGGCGGCATCCGCCACTTTTTTATACTGGGTGTCTATTGAAACAATGGTGTCCTTGATTTCCATGTTGTTAAAAATTTCATTCAAGGCCTTTAAAACCCTTTTTTCCTCTTCCTCCACCGATATGGGAGCGGCCTGCGGGGCAGTACTTCTGCCGCCGATGTCCAACAGGCTTGCGCCGCCCTCAATCATTTTCCTGCATTGGTCAACAACGTTTTCCGGTTCAACCACGGATCCCTTGTAAAAACTCTCACGGCTTAAATTGCATATACCCATGATCCTCACGGGAGCGCCGTCACCTATGGATAATTTGTTGATTTTTATGGTTATCTTCATACCGATGTTTCGAATTATATCGAAGATGGATCTTTATAACAAGTGCCGGATTTTCACAGTAAATCCCCTGGGCAAATGCCTGTCCGGTAAATATGCCTGCCATCCAGTAACAAAATTGAAATTTGAATTTATACTATTTTATTTTACTGATTGAATTAACTTACCAAATGGTAAAATAAGAAACAGTAAGCTTGACTTATAAAATGTATTAAAGTAAATTCTTAACGGTATTTTGAAGTTACCTGTTACACATTATTGATTATGGATTAAGGATTATAAATGATAGAAAAATTGAGCAATTTAACAACCATGATAGGCAGTCTTCCCCAGTCTACGGCCGCCGATGCGCTGAAGATACTGGATGAATTTCCTCTTTCCATCCCGACGTGGCCGCAGTTGCCAAAGCGTTCCTTCAAGGAAGCGATGATACCGCAGTATTCGGAAGGTCTGCCCGGAATTAAAATCGATGAGAATGAAAAGAAAATCTGGCTGGAAAGAAATGACGATTTATTGAATTCCATGGCCGCGTTTTATGAAAATGTCGTCAGTGAAAACCTGGAAAGCTTTGCAATGTCCGAAGAGTACGCCTCGGGTTTCCATGCTTTCATTAAAAAACTGGAACAGGAAGGCGGGAAACATCCCTTTGTCAAAGGCCAGGTAACGGGACCTTTCACTTTCGGCCTGGGATTGAACGACCGGGACGGAAAGGCTGTCTGGTTTGACGAACAATACAGGGAAGTGGTTGTTAAAGGATTGACGATGAAGGCCCTGTGGCAGATAGACCGTCTTAAAAAATATGCGGAAAAAGTCATAATCTTTTTTGACGAGCCCATTTTCAGCGCCCTGGGAACCCCCGCTTACCTGGGTATAGATGATGACGAGGTGCTGAGGGTGATGGATGAAATGATAACGGCCTGCCGTGAAAGGGGGGCCATTGTAGGCACCCATTGCTGCGGGAATATGGACTGGGGCCTGCTTTCACGCTCCGGGATCGATATTATCGCCTTTGACGCCTATTTTTACGGGGAGAAACTTTTGCTTTATGCCGGCCAGCTCAGGGATTTCTTTGAAAAGGGAGGCATCCTGGCCTGGGGCCTGGTCCCGACTAACAGCCCGGAAAAATTGAAGACGGAAACGGATGACTCATTGAAGGAGGTTTACTCTCAGCTTGTTGCAGGCTTTATAGACAAGGGCCTGAACGGGGAAACCCTCAGGAAACAAATTCTTTTTACTCCTTCCTGCGGACTCGGGTCGCTGCCGGTGGATGATTCTCCGGCTGTTTTGCGGCTGCTTGAACCCACCGTAAAGTATAACGGAACACCATTAAAAACCTGATGTTTTTAAAAAGTTTTGCCGGTTGCCGGTGTTATGGTTGTGTGAAAGAAAGGGGTAGGCTGGTATGGCTGAAAAGATCAGGATTCTGGTTGTAGATGACCAGAAGTATGTTCGGGATTTACTGAAAAAGAAGCTGGAAGAGATGTATCTGGTGGATATAGCCGCTTCCAAAGACGATGCAATTAAAAAATTCCAGATAGCGGATAAAGAACGGTTTGCCTATGACGTGGTTCTCCTGGATAATTATCTTCCGGAACCGGATGCGGGTATCGAGGTTCTCGATTACCTGAAAGAGAAGAAAATCAACACGATAGCACTCATGATATCCGCCCATACGGAAATTGAAAGCGATCCCTTTAAAACGGGGATGAAGGCCTTTAAGGCCGGTGCCGTGGATTTTCTTCCCAAACCGTTTTCCAATGAAATACTTCATGACAAGATCCAGCGCCTGGTGGCCAAGAAAAAACAGGCGGAAGCAACGCTTTCCATGGCCGATTCGATGGGCACCGACCGGTTTGAAAATGAACTGGAAAATATGGTCAGAGATGAAGAAGTGGACATGATTACAAAGGAAAAGATCAGGCACTTAATGAAGGGCAACAACAATTCCGTGGATGCAAACGGTTCCGGCGACCCGTTCGTGTCCGAACCGAGGGATATAGAAATAAGTGACAGCCCGACAAAGGCGCACGGCTCAATGTGGCACAAAAGAATTTTAAGCATAAACGACATACCGGCCGAACCGCAGAATGAAATATTCAAGGTGTTGGCCTGCCACAGGCAGATATGCAAAATTAAATTCGGCGGATTCAGTTACAAGGGCATGCACTACAAGTACAAGCTCAAATTCAAGCCGCCCCAGTTCGGCAGCGGGAAAATATATTCCGAGCTCTACGGTCCCAGCCCGATTGACCAGACATGCCAGACATTCATTATCTTTACAGATTTGAATTGCGAAGAAAAGGTTTTAACCGATATCAAGAGGAAGCTTTCCTCTTATTGCGTGTAGGTTTTTGATTTCCGTTATTTTTCCAGGATAGAGTAATCCGGGTCACCGTCATGCCAGCGCATGTATTGTTCATGCCATTTAATGCTTGAGATCAATTTACGCGTTGATATATTGAGTGCATGGGCGGCGATTTTTAAATGAATTTTTTCGCCAATGCCGGGATACTTACGTGCCGCTGAATTGAAAATGGAAACCGCCAGCCAGCTTGAGGGGTCCCCCTCGCCGTGCCAGTAATTTAAATCCGTGTATTGAGATTCAAGGTCCGATTTGTTCAATTCAAAAGATTTTCCGTCGATGATAACGGGGGTCGTGTTGAAATACTTAAACCAGTCATTGTTTTTCTTAAGTATTTGTCTAGCGGGCATTCTGCTATATTACAGAAAAAAGAAAAAAGATCAATATGGAATTTTATAAATCCTGATATTCCATTCCAAATAGTGATATAAAATGATTTTTTTTATTTTACTCCTTGAATTTATAATAAGTATTGATTATATTGTTACTGTATGGTAGCTACCATACAGTAACAATATAATGGATGAAAGGGAGCCATATGCCTTTAAAAACATTTTTAAACCTGGAACCTGAAAAACAAAAGGATATCATCAATATATGCATCAAAGAGTTTGCACTCAATGATTATGAAAGCGCTTCGTTTTCACGTATAACCAGAAAAGTGGGCATCACCAAGGCAGGCTTCTACAGATATTTTGAAAGCAAACAATCCCTGTACAACCATTTATTGAAACTCGTCGGTAATTTAATCGGCGACCTCATGAAAAAATATTTTTTTGATTCGAAATTACCCGTTTTTGATGTTTTTAAAGAATATTTCCTCGAATTAATTGACATGGAGCGGACGTATCCCCATTTCCTTCTTTTTCTGATTAAGGCATCAGGAGATAAAATGAACACTTCCCGTGCACCCAAATGGCGACTGGGTAAAATGGAATTTTTACAGTCTATTATGGAATCCCAGCAATTTCAGGGATTTATAAGAAAAGACATAGACAGTCTTACCCTGGCCTTTTTCTTTCAACAAACCGTACAAGCGCTCATGGGGGTTTGCCGGCTGAAGTATGCCATTGATTATCATTCGCATTCATCCAAATCAAAAAAACTTTCAGATATCCCTACAGAGACAATGGTCGCAGAAATTAACGGATTGATGAAATTGTTTAAGGAAGGTTTGGAAAAAAAATAATTTTAAGGAGGTGGATTATGTCCTTGATCTACCATTTTAACACTCCGGATAAACCGTCGCTTAAAGAAGTGGGAGGAAAAGCCTTATCCCTCATTGAAATGACGCGGGCTGGTTTTGCCGTCCCGGCCGGTATGGTTTTAACGGTGGATTTTTTCAGATCCTGGCTGAAATCCATCAGGGGAAATTCGCTCTGGCAGGAAATTATACATTCATCAAATCAATCAATGATAGAGAGGTGCCGGGAGTTAAAGGCCTTTTGCAGCCAACTGGTATGGGATACTTCCCGGGATGGAGCCCTCGCCAATGCCCTTCGCGAAATTGACGGCAGCGGACCGGCAAGCCTGTTTGCCGTGCGGTCTTCTTCCCCGCAGGAAGACCTGGAGAGCGCCTCCTTCGCAGGGGGGTACGAGACAATTTTGGGGGTGAAGGAGCAGGACCTTGTTGCGGCCGTCAGGCGCGCCTTTGCCTCCGCCCTGGATGAGAGAGTTTTTCGATATAAAAAGGAACATGGATTTTCAATTGATACACCGGAGATAGCCGTTATCATTCAACAGCAAATTCCTTCCGATACATCCGGCGTCTCCTTTTCACTTAATCCTCTTAACAATTGTTATGATGAGTGTGTCATAAATGCAAATCACGGTCTTGGGGAATCCGTTGTTGCCGGCGTCACAACGCCGGATACCTTTATTGTGGATAAAATTAACCATAGAATACTCAGTGAAAAACCGGGAATTAAAGATGTAACGGTAGTTCTTGGAAAAGAAGGCGGCACGGAAACAATCAGGAAAGAGAAGAACCAGGCTGCCTGTCTTCTGCCTTCCCAAATCAAAGAGATTGCGGAACTGACCACCATGGTGGAAATGCATTATAGAAAACCGGTTGACATTGAATGGGCTTACGCTGATGGTATTCTCTATTTATTACAGGCCAGGCCCATAACCACGCATATCCCCCTCCCTCCACAAATGATTACGGAACCGGGGCAGAGTAGAAGACTGTATATGGATTTTACATTGATAGGGCAGGGCATAGAGAAGCCTTTTTCCGTTCTTGGGATGGAATTTTTTGAAATCATACAAATGGATTTCATGCAAGCCCTTCTCGGAGTTGATGTAGTGGGGCTGGAGAATTCTTTATTTGGAAATATTGAAGGCAGGTGTTTTTTAAATGTATCCAATCTTTTAAAAATTCCCAAAGGAGACTCCTTGCTGTTGAAAATCGGCCGTAATGATAAACTGGTCAGTGACATTTCGTATAATTTGGATAAAAGGAAGTATGTAGCCCGGAAATTACCCGTAAAACTGAAGGGCTTTTTGTTCAAGGCGTTGAAAAATTCCCTGGCGTTTTTAAAAACGGCCAAGGTGGCTTGCAAAGATCCGGAGTTTTACAGGCAGAAAATGCTTGATGAGAAGAAGAAAATTTCCGTTGATCTGGAGGAATTACTTTTGGACAATTCGGTTGATATAAAAGAATTTGTTCAAAAGATTGTAAAATGGAGTACAGATTTCATCAATAATCATTCCCTTAAATTAACCACGGCCAGTCATTCCATAGCTTTGGCAGGCATCCAGAAAATGTTTAAGAAAAAGGATGAAAAAATATTGACCGCCTTAAATCATCTGGAACGGGGTTTGCCCGATAATGTTACGATTGAAATGGGACTGGCCATGTACCGCCTTTCCCGGTTCAAGGAGATAAGGGAGTGCGCCGACGGCCGGGAATTTGAAGACCGTTTGAATGCCGGGCATGTTACGGATGATTTCCTTGAACAATGGAAAAATTTTAGGGAAAACTACGGCTTCCGTTGTCCCAAGGAATTGGATGTAGCCACGGAAAGGCCTTATGAGAATCCGTCCCAGGTATTCAACAAATTGAGCTACATGGCATTGAATGAAGATGTCAACAACAATGCCGAATCGGTTTTCAAACAGGCATGGAAAAAACGGGAAGAGGCCTATGAATTCCTTCTTTCCCGGCTAAAGGGCAAAAAGGCGGAACAATTTAAACAACTTTACAAGGTCTGGGTTGCATTCGGAGGATACAGGGAAATTCACAAATACCTCATGATTAAACTCATTGATGGCTTACGCAGAAAGATTCTTCCCGTCGCCGAAACCCTGTTTAAATCTCACCGTTTGGACTCGGTAAAACAGGTATTCGATCTAACCTTCAAACAAATTGAGCAAGCCCTGCGGGATGAATCGATTGATCTTCGAAGACTTTCAGCGGAAAACACGGCCTTCCGCCGTAAAACATCTTACGTAAAGGAATTCCCTGCTTTTATCGATTCACGCGGCATGATAATCCGGCCTCCCCGGCCTGAAATCAAAGAAGGGGAGCTGTCCGGTGAGCCCATATCCGCCGGCGTAGTAACGGGTAGGATAAAGGTCCTCCGTTCACCGGATGAAAAACCGCTTCTGCCCGGAGAAATTCTCGTAGCTCGTGCGACCGACCCGGGATGGACGACATTATTCGTGAATGCCGGCGGCATTATTCTGGAAGTGGGCGGCATGATGCAGCACGGTGCGGTTGTTGCCCGTGAATACGGGAAACCCTGCATCGCCGGAATTGAAAAGGCGACATCCGTTTTAAAAGACGGGCAGCTGGTGGAGATGGACGGAATACAGGGCATTATCCGCCTGATGGAGAAGGGATAGCCCGGCTGTGGAAAGAACTGCCGGTTTGGATAAAAACGATAAAAACAGGCTGCTCGGGCAAGAGAAAATCACCAGGCTCATAGCTAAACTGTCAATACCGGCTACCGTCGGTTTGCTTGTAAACTCGCTTTATAATCTGACGGACACCGTTTTTATAGGCCAGGGCGTGGGTGCTTTCGCCATAGGCGGGGTGGCCATCGCGTTTCCCATACAGATTCTGATTATGTCTTTCGGCATGATGCTGGGTGTCGGTGCGGCATCGGTCGTTTCCCGCAGCCTCGGCGCCGGAAAGGAAAAAAGAGCGGGAAAAGCCGCCGGCAATGCCTTCGGATTGACCTTCATTTTTGGAATGGCCGTCATGCTGACGGGGCATGTTTTTATCGGGCCTATTTTAGCCGTTTTCGGCGCAACAGATGTTTTAACACCCTATGCATATGACTACCTGTTCGTCATTCTCTTCGGCTCCGTTTTTTCCATGGTTGTCATAACAGGGTATTCCCTCCTGATGTCCGAGGGACGTTCCAAAGAAGCCATGATCGCCATGATCATTGGTACGGGATTGAACACCGTATTGGACCCGCTTTTCATCTTTGTTTTTCATATGGGCATTCAGGGAGCGGCCATTGCCACCGTCATTTCACAATTCATTTCTTTCCTTTATGTGGCATTCTGCTTTGGGACAGGAAAAAATGTGTTGAAGGTCGGCAGGAAAGACTTTCAGCCGGACTTCGGCGTTATCAGGGAGATTCTGGTTCTTGGTTTTCCCATGTTCATACGACAGGGTTCCAAGGTTGTTTTTTTCGCGATTATAAACAACAGCCTTAAATTTTACGGAGGTGACATCGCCATTGCCGTTTTCGGTGTAATTTTCCGTGTCATCTCATTCCTGTTTGTTCCCCTCATGGGTATCGGTCAGGGCCTTCAGCCGATTGTCGGTTTCAATTACGGGGCCCGGCAGTATGCAAGGGTAAAAAAGGGGGTATGGTACGCCATTGCCATCATCACCGTGTTCGCCGTTATTTTCTTCTGTGTATTAATGCTTATCCCGGATCTTGTCATCCGTATATTCAACGGTGAGGATGCACTGGTATCGGCCGCTGTGCCTGCTTTGAGGATTTTCATCTTGTTTATTCCCGTTTTGGGATTCCATATCGTGGGAAGCATTTATTTTTTCGCCGTGGGAAAGGCCCTTCCTGCGCTTTTATTGAATTTCTCCCGGCAGATCATTTTCCTTATACCTCTTGCCTTAATATTACCCTTGTTTTTCGGTTTAAACGGCATCTGGACCGCTTTCCCCGTGGCTGACCTTTTATCGACTATTGTTACTTGTATCTGGCTTTTTTTCGATATGCATGGACTGGGTAAAAATACAGTGAATTAATCGTCTTGCCGGTTTGCTTTTTTCATGTTAACCTTGCCTTGAAAGCGGGTTATTATGTTATTGAGTCAATTAATCGGCCGGCGGACCAAGGAGAAACCGGCGGAAGCGGCACTGGTCAGCCACATATTTTTACTCAGGGGCGGTTACATGCGCCAGGTATCGAATGGTCTTTATTCGTTGCTTCCGCTGGGTGTCCGCGTCTTGAAAAAAATCAAGCAAATCATACGGGAAGAGATGGACGGGATAGGCGGCCAGGAAGTGTTTCTTCCCTTCGTTAACCCCAGGGAGCTCTGGGATGAATCCGGCCGGTACGAATCCGTCGGTGCCGAACTGGTACGGTTCAAGGACCGTTCCGGACATGAAATGCTTTTAGCCATGACACACGAGGAAACGGTTGTCGCCCTTGCACGGAATGAAACGGACAGCTACAAGTCCTATCCCTTCATGCTTTACCAGCTGCAGGCAAAATTCCGTGATGAACCGCGTTCCCGCGGCGGCTTGATCCGCGTGCGTGAATTCACCATGAAGGACGCTTATTCATTCCATGAGGACAGTGAAAGCCTGGAAGAATATTACGATATCAGCGCCCGGGCGTATGAACGGATTTTCTCCCGGTGCGGATTGACGGAAGTCCGCAGGGTACAGTCCGACACGGGTATGATGGGCGGCCAGATAGCCCATGAATACCAGCTGCTTGTCGATTCGGGAGAGGACACGATTATCCTGTGCCCCGCGTGCGGTTATATTGCCAACCGGGAAGTGGCCCGGAGCGTCAGGGATTATGCCGAAGAAAAGACGCTCGCCCTTGAAAAAGTACACACACCCCAAAAGACAACCATTGAGGAAGTGTCCGCTTTCCTTGGCGTGGAAACGAAAAAAACGGCCAAGGTCGTGTTTTATGAAAAGGATGCCGCCGGACTACCGGTAATGGTCCTTATCCGCGGCGACCTGGAAGTGAACGAGCTGAAACTCGCTAAATTCTTGGGCTGTCTGCCCGAGGCGGCAAGACCGGAAACGGTGGCCAAAACGGGAGCGGTCGCAGGTTACGCCTCCGCCATCGGCCTGAAAGGCTGCCGGGTGATTGCCGATTTTTCCATTGCCGGTTCCGCCAACCTGGTCTGCGGCGCCAATGAACGGGACTACCATCTACGCAACTTCAACTTATACAGGGATGTCAGGGAATACGAGATTGCCGATATCGCTTATGCGGTGGAGGGTGAAGGCTGCCCGGAATGCGGCAAGCCCCTTGATTTCCGCCGGGGTATAGAGCTGGGCAACATTTTCCAGCTGGGAACACGCTACACGGAGAAAATGGGCATGCGGTTCATCGATGCGGAAGGAAAGGAACAGATTCCCCTCATGGGATGCTACGGTATAGGCGTCGAACGGCTGCTTGCCGGCGTTATCGAGGAGCGCCATGACAAATTCGGTCCCTTGTGGCCGGCTTCAATCGCTCCTTTCCAGGTGCACATCATTACCATCGATTTGTCCGAAGAACAGCAAAAGGAATTCTCCCGGCCCGTATACGAGGACCTGCTGTCCAAAGGGATTGAAGTGATTTACGATGACAGGCCTGACCGGCCCGGCGCCAAGTTCGCGGACGCGGACTTAATCGGCGCAC
The DNA here is from genome assembly GCA_016928415.1 of Spirochaetales bacterium. Classification (GTDB taxonomy): domain Bacteria; phylum Spirochaetota; class Spirochaetia; order SZUA-6; family JAFGRV01; genus JAFGKU01. The sequence continues at coordinate 2,651 of JAFGKU010000127.1, read as the reverse complement.
CCCTTTGCCTTATCTTCAGCTCCAAGAATTTCGGGGAGAAAAAAGTGGAGTGGAAAATACGGGACAAGACGGGGAAGGGTTTAATTGAATTTAGTGAAGTGCAGTGGCTGGTTAGGGAGAAAGTGGGAAAATAATTTTACCGCCGATGAAGACGAATAGGAATCGTTATTGCGATTCGTGTCCTGTGCGTGGCAAGACGAGTTCGCCGAAATAAGACCTTTTTTTATTTTTTGTTCCATAATACGCTTATTGACTAAAATCCGGGTGGGCTTATAATTTTATTACAGAAGTGTCTTGAAAATTACCCTTCCCGGAGGTTTCCATGCAGAACCTTTTACTGAAGAAATACATCTTTATAGCAATCATTTTTCTCACAGTTTTCCATTCCTTTGCCGAGAAAAGCAATTACGCCCTCGCCTTCGACGCCTGGCGTAAAGGGGAAAAGGAAAAGGCCGTTGAGTATATGCGCCTTTCCTATAATGAAAAACCCGATTCAAACAAGCTTGCCTGGTATACGTATTATCTGGAAGATACCGGGCATTTCATAGAGATAATGTCCGTAATGGAAAAGGCACCCAAAGAATTATGGGTGGACGGGAAATACTATACTGAAACTTACAGGCATTATGCGGAAGCATTGCGGCAACTGCGGTATCGTAAGGAGGCGGTCGAGATCCTCATCGAAGCCATAGACCTGGATAAACCCGACGCGGGTAAGGCTTTGCTGCCCCTGGTAAAATGGGTCTGGACGGAGAGTTATTTATCCCATGAATTCAAAATGCATAAGCGTTACCATGAAATCTTAAAAACCGTTATAACGCAGTTAAGGAAAAACTGGAAGGAGCATTCTTATATTACGGAACACATCTTCGATTTTTGCATTACGGCGGCGGCCGAGGAAATCGCCAAACAAAACAAGGAACTATCCGATTTCTACATAAATACGGCGATTGAAATCACTGAAAAATCGGACATCGGGAAAAGGGATTCCTACCAACCGGCAAGGGCCGGATTTTTCAGGGATGCCGTTTCTTTCTGGCGTGAACACGATCCGTTGAAAAAAGGAAATGCCTATCCGTTCAAGATTCTCTGCATCTGGTACCCACGGATAAAAGCGAAAGCGGTATATAAAGGAGAAAAACTGGACTTTGATCTTGAATTAAGCCGGGAGCATATTGAAAACAAAATACGGGAGCTGCGGACACAGTTCCAGGCAGTCAGCCTCGCCTACTATTACATGTCCGAAGGAAAGCTCCTTTTATCCTTTGATTTCAAGGTAATGGACGGTACGGTGAGGGAGGTGGAAGGTGTTAATTCATTGGTACCCGTCATTGAAAGCATCGACCCTGACCCGGGGGCGTTTTATCATGAAACTTTTAATGAATACGACGGGTATATTCACTTCTATCCCAGGATTCCCGCCAATTTTCTGGGCGGCAGGTCGCGCATGGTATTCGTTCCGTATTTCATCTATTCAGAACATTACAGGCACCACTGCTGGCTGTCGTGCGGGGCGTATTACGGCGCGATAATCCACGAGATGTTCCATAATTTTGAGGGTATTTACGATATATCACCCACGCATGGCTTTAAAGAGGAAAATAAAAATAAATGGCCTGACTGGTATAAAAAGTATGTACAGAAAAACGGAAGACCGTGTGAAATCGAATACTACCATGGTTGTTTTACCGAGTACATGAATCCTTCGGGGTTTGAGGAAGTGCATTACAGGGAGAACTACAAGACAAATCTTACGGCAGACGACATTAGGAAGTACGGTGAAATGCTGGAAAAATACTCACCGGCTAAACTTAAGCAGGCCGAAGAATTATACATAAAGGGAATGGAACTTAAAGGCAGAAAAAAAATAAAGGAGGCTATTGACGCTTTTAATAAAGCGGTGGAATTGTTTCCTCCCCATTACAAATCTTATTACATGCTTGGTTATATTCACATGATTGATTTGAAGGAAAGGGAGAAAGCCCTGGAATACTACGAAAAGAGCCTCGGCATTTACCCATATGACCGTGGTACACTTGTTATGGCAGGATTCTGTTGCAGGGTTCTTAAAAGGTTTGACCGGGCCGGGGAAATCTATAAAATGATTATCGATATGTTCGGTGTCAACCCCTGGATGGCATTCTACTACGGGATGAGCCTGTGTGAGACGGGAAATGAGGAAGATGCCGTTCCGTGGCTTGAAAAGGCATTAGAACTGGGGTATGAAAATCCGGAAGATGTGAAACGGTATTTGGAGAAGTGTAAAACGTGATTTTATGCAGGTTGATAAAACGGCTGTGCAAAGTCAGGCGGCTGCCTTTTTTAACCTATGAAAATTTCATAATGACCTATGATTATTTCATAGTGTTTATTTCTTTATTCTACAGGTAATTAAATTTTTCGTATTCTGTTTTTAAATTATTTAGCACTCATGTTATGAATAATCAATAATTCATTCCTTTTCCATAAAAATGTAACTCTATGTATTATTGATATTTATTCGTTTTAAAATTTTGGCATGATTTTTGCTCTACAGTATGCATAAAATAATGGAAGACTGACAATGAAATAATCATTTACTGAATCATCTCAATTCAAATATGCGTACGGAATTAAAAGCGGGCCTATTATGGATTAGATTTCTTGGAGAT
>JAFGKU010000126.1 GCA_016928415.1 Spirochaetales bacterium | reverse complement strand
GATCTTCCGGTTCCACGTACTCAGGATAGAGTTTTGCTGCGCATTCAGGACACAGGCTATGGCTGAAATCCGCCTCGGAATGCTCCTGTAAATAAAACTCTATCTGATTCCAATAACCCTTATCGTCCCGGATTTTCTTGCAATTCGCACATATGGGCAGCAATCCATGCAGTCTTTTTATTTTATTCATGGCGTTGCTCAATTCATTTTTTTCGTTCTCCAGCTTAACTTCTTTGTCCTTCAATTCCTTGAATAAAAGTTTGAACGGGGAAAGAACACCCGTCTCAATGATGGCCAGGTAGAGAAGGTAAAAAGACGTTATCTTCAGTGCGTGCCCCAGGAGGTTAAATATTCCATAGACATCAAAATACAATGTAAAGAAAAATTCTGAAAAAATTTTAACGCAAAGAGCGGCAATAAGAAGTCCAAATACCTCTTTGGCAAAGAGCGCTTTTTGCCTAAAAAATAAAACAATGGAAAACACGATAACAGCCATTATGATGTATTCACTGACCATTTTAAACATTGTAAGCCCGCTTCCTTCCACATAGCAATCCGGGAAAACGCGTGTAAAGATGGAAACGAAAAACAGGATTGTAACGAGGGAATAGCTTCCAAGAATTATTCCAATCCGAATATTACGTTTGATTAATAAGGCAGCCAGCAAAAAGGTTATGCTTTCGGTTGATCTCGCGGCAATCCAGAGCTGGGTGGGCAGGTTTGAATCATAACCTATAAAAATATTCATGCCCTTGTAAGCAAGGGTATGCGTTAAATCCAGCAGACTAATAAAAACCAGACTAATACCGATAAAAATAAGCATACGGTTTTCAATGATGGACCGGCTGTTCCAGACCAGCATGAAGATGGCCCAGGCAACAGCGATACTGAAAATTTCCGCCACCGAGTGGAACAGCAGATAATTGTACTGGCTTATGATAAATAAAGCCAGCATGATTCCGAGATTTAAAAATATAATTCTCAGCCGTTTAGCCATCTCCTTATAAGTATTGTAAATCGTTTGCTTTTTGTAAATATTTTTTATTAATAAACTTTATCTTTTCAATTCTAAATCAATATCATGCGGGATTCTTTGCTTCCACTTTTACAGTTTCATGGTTTTAGATTTCACCGCACTTTTTCGATGGCCCACTTGAGCGCATCCCGGAGCATGTCCTGGGGAGGGGTTTCAATCAATCCCTCATCCATCAGGGTCTGCACGATCTCACGGGAGTGTTCTGTATCTTTCCTAGCCAGTTCGTAAATTTCCTCACGGGTCATCGAAAGGCGCGCCACGCCTTCCTCAATGGCCTGCACGGCCACATCGGCAGCCTCGTTGGCGAAAAGCCCGGGATCGTCCATCGGGGGTACAACTTCTTCCGGATTGATGCCCAGCTTCTCCTCGGCATAATCCGCTATGGAATTGGCCGCACGGATGGCCATTGTATCAGTGATCTTCCGCGCACGGACTATCAGTACCCCCTTGAGCATGGCCGGGAAACAGATAGAATTGTTGATCTGGTTGGGAAAGTCCCCGCGGCCCGTCCCGACGATAAACGCTCCCGCTTCCTTTGCCGCATAGGGATAAATTTCGGGAACGGGGTTAGCGCAGGCAAAGACGATGGCCTTTTTTGCCATCAGGCGGATCCAGTCCTGTTTTACCGTATCAGGGCCCGGGGTAGACAGGGCGATTAACACGTCCGCACCCTTCATTGCCTCGGGAGGGGTTTTTAACCGGGAAGGATTCGTTTTAAGGCAGATTTCCCACTTGCGGTAAAAACGGGGATCTTTTGCTATATCCTTTCGATCCCTGTGCAACCCTCCCCTGGAATCGAAAACGGTCAGGTTTCCCGGATCAACGCCGTCAGCCATTAGAAGACGGGCAATGGTCGAATTGGAGGCGCCGGCTCCCAGTAAAACAAATTTCGAATCAGCCATTTTCTTGCCGGCGAGTTTAAGGGCATTGATCACGCCGGCCAGGGTCACGCAGGCGGTCCCCTGTGCATCATCATGCCACACCGGAATATCGCATTCCTCGCGCAGGGTGTCCAGGACCTTGTAGCAATTGGGCTGTGAAATATCCTCCAGGTTGATGGCACCGAAAGAGTGCTGGCACATCTTCACAAAATCGATGATTTTCAATGGATCGTGTTCGCCTTTTTTATTCCTGGAGTCTATACAGAGAGGTACCCCGTCCACGCCGCAGAGGTATTTCATGAGGAAAGCCTTGCCCTCCATTACGCCCAATCCGCCGGGAGGAGTGCAGTCACCGTCACCCAGCACCCGGGTGGAATCACTGACAACCGCCACCATATTGCCCCGGCTGGTTAATGCGAACGATGAATCATTATCGTCACGGATGGTTGTGGATACCTTGGAAACACCCGGCGTATACCAGACATTAAACCAGTTGAAACCGAAAACCCCCGCACGGGGAACGATCTGAATTTTACCCCGGTAAAAGCTGTGGGCTTCCGAAGAAAGCCGTTTCAGGAACAATGTCTGAGCTCTGGCGATTTGCTCCTGCGAGAAATCGGAGGGAAAAACATCCCTGAGATTGTCCAGTTTTATACTTAATTCTTTCATACTCCTCACCCACATCAGGTAATACGGCGGTCCGCCTGGATGGATACCAACTCATCGTCCCTGAATAAAAAATCATATTTGTCATCGTGACCGGAACATAAATTAATAACGGTTTCAATCATATTCTGTTTTTTCCAGAAATCTTCATTGAGTTCCGGCTTTCTCTTTTTTTCAAATCTAAAAATTTCCTTCAGAAGCAGCTCAGCCTTTTCGGGATTCTTCCTCTTGAAAAAATCAAAGGCACAGGTTTTCTCATAGCAGACATTACAAAAAGATTTATCACAGTCCGTGACAACGAGGATTTTTTTCCCTTCAATCCATTGAATCATGAGTTCCATCCTTGAAAATACGGGTTTTGGGCTCATCCTGTTCTCGCTTAACCATATAATTGATCTTGAAAATCGTCAAGGTCAAGTCGTTTGCCCGCCGGCAATTCACCCTGCCTTTATTTGCCTGTTCCCAAAAGCTTTAATGTTCCGCCACCGCCCCTTTATAATATTCGATTACAATGGAATTGTTGTTATTGTCCGGTTTATTTCTTTTTCTTCAGGCAGCAATACTTGTATTTTTTCCCGCTTCCGCACGGGCAGAGGGAATTCCTTCCCAGTTTCTTCCCGTAAGGCCTGAAAACGGATTTCAGGGCAGAACCGAACCGCGTGAGGGTATCCTGCTTGAACATCTTCTTCATGACCTGGTAAAGCCGGGGATGGTTCTTTGCCATGGACTGGGGGTTTTCGAAAAAATATTCACTGGTCACGGCGAAAAACTCGGCATGGTTTGTCAGGGCATACGGATTGATGTCCGATTTCCCCTTTTTAATATTCTCCGATTCCTCCTCCATAACTTCCATCCATTCCCGGGAAGTTTTATTATCAAAAAGCAGGGCGGGAATGCCGTCAATGCACCCGTCCTTGCCGTCCACATTGTGGATAAACTCGTGCAGCCCCACATTCTGTTTGTCGTTTGCATTACGGAATCCGTAGTACAATGCCGTTTTGGAAAGAATCATCGTGGAGGCGGTATGTGTCACGAGACCCAGAATAGGCGTATCTTTACTTTTAAAATCATAATCCTGGTTAAAATTACCGGGATAGATAAGGATCTCATTCAAACCGTCGAATTCCCAATCAGGAAAACTGAAGACCGGGATGATGGCGCTGGATGCCACCAGCACCCTGAGTTCATCATCAACATCCACGTCGATGCCCATGATTTCCGTTTCCCCCAGGAAAACCTGGACCTGCTTTATAAACCGCTCCTTTTCCTCCGGATTCAGCGTCGAGTAATATGCCACATTCTTGTTGAGGTATCCCTCCCATTCCTGAGGGAATTCTTCCTTGAGGATTTTTTTCCTTTTCCTGAATTTTCGTGTCCCGTATAAAAACGAAATGACGAAAGTAACAATGAATAAAATTGAAAGGGATACAAGCAATATGACTAAATCATTCGTTTTCGTGGAGATGATAAAAGTGATAAAGCCTGATATTGAGAAGGCAATAATAAAGGCAAAAACAATGGAATACAGTATATTAAGTTTATAGACGCGCTGTCCGTGGGTCATAAGGAAAGGTACCATGGATCAGCGAAATTGTGAACGCATCGATTCAGAATCTTTTTCAACACGGAACTTGCATGAGTCACTCACTTCCATTATCATTAAACCATGCCGCAGGCCATAGCCAAAGCCCACAAGGACACCGATAATATCGCGGTGGCTGTCGACCCGGATGAAGTGAACAGGTTAATTACCGGTTATTTCAATTTCAGGGATTATTAAAAAAATAAGGTTATGAAGGTAATAATCAGGGTAGAACAATGACCGTGGGTAGACGTTCAGCTTTCGGCTTTCTAGGCAGATACGTAAAAAAATACGGCGGTCTTTTCATTCTGGCCGTCCTTTTCCTGTCCCTGGAAACGTTCTGTGACCTTCTCCAGCCGACTCTCATGGCCCGGATTATCGACAAGGGAGTAGCCTCAAAAGACATGCAGACCGTTATGGGTCTGGGCGCTTTCATGCTCCTCGTCACCGCATTGGGTGCGGTCGGAGCGATATTGAGGAACATTCTGGCCAACCTTGTTTCATTGCGTTTCAGCGCAGAACTGCGCGGGGACCTGTTCAGAAAAATCCTTGGATTCCCGTTCGGTACGGCAGATCATTTCGAAACGGCAAGCCTTGTAACCCGGCTTACCAATGACGTGACGCAGGTCCAGAATTTCGTGAGCGGGATGATGCGGATTCTTTTAAAAGCACCCCTCCTCTGCATCGGAAGCATCATTATGGCGGTTTTATTGAACCCGCACCTGGCCGTTATCCTGTATGTCGTGGTCCCGGTGGTGATTGTCCTCATAGTCCTGAGTGCGCGGATGGGGTATCCCCTTTTTGCCAGTCTCCAGACCATGATAGACAGGATCAACGGCGTGTCAAGGGAATACCTTGCCGGTGTCCGGGTTGTCAAGGCATTCAACAGTTATGAACATGAGGCTAAACGCTTCAATAAGGCCAACAATGAACTGTCGGACATATCCATCCGAACGTTCCGTGTGCTTTCTGTTTTTTCACCTTTAATAATGCTCACCATCAATGCGGGCATCGTGGCCGTTCTCTGGTTCGGCGGCGTCGGTATCAACGAAGGCAGCATGCAGGTGGGACAGGTAATCGCTTTCACAAACTACATGACACAGATCCTCGGTTCGCTCATGCTCATCGCCATGCTCTTCAACGTATTTGTCCGGGCCAAGGCTTCGGCCGAAAGAATCACGGAGGTTTTGGTTCAGGAAGCCGGTATGACTGTACCCGCCATTCCCACAGCACCTTCGGAAACCGGCTGCGGAATAGAATTCGATCATGTCACCTTCGCCTACGGGTCACCGCCGGGGGAACCGGTACTCAGGGATATATCCTTTCAATGTACCCGCGGGGAAAAGGTCGGGATCATCGGTTCCACCGGTTCGGGGAAAACAAGCCTCGTAAATCTCGTCCCCCGGCTTTACGATACAACGAGCGGCAGCGTATGGTTTCAAGGCGTCGATGTCCGGGAAATGGACCCGGCAGAACTTCGGTCGAACATAGCACTTGTACCCCAGAAGAGCGTCCTGTTCACCGGCACGATTCTGGCCAACATATTGTGGGGCAGAAAAGAGGCTGACCGTTCAATGGTGGAACGCGCGGCCCGCGCCGCCCAGGCCCATGAGTTCATCACCTCGTTTCCCAACGGTTATAACACGATTCTCGGCCAGGGCGGTGTGAACCTCTCCGGCGGACAAAAGCAGCGTATTGCCATCGCCCGTGCCCTTGTAAGGGAGCCGGCAATTCTCATTTTAGACGACAGTACGAGTGCGGTGGACGCCGTTACGGAAAACCATCTCTGGAGAGGTATCAAGGAATACGCCGCGGAAATGACCTGCCTCGTGATAACACAGCGGATTGCAACCGCCATTTCATCAGACAGGATCGTGGTTTTGGATGAAGGAGTTATCCAGGGGATAGGAAGTCATGCCGACCTGCTTGCCTCCTGTCCCGTATACAAGGACATTTACCGGTCACAAATCGGGGACGGAGGTGCCTGACATGGGTAAACGCCAGGCCTTTTCAGGACAGAATCCCTATCACCCATCATTTCAAAGAAGGGGTCCTTCCTCCCGGTTCATGCCGACGGAAAAACCGAGGCAGTTCAGGGCGTCAATGAGGCGGCTCTGGACATTTTTCATGACGGAACAGCGGCTTTTTACGATTGTTATCGTGATGACCCTGGGCGTTTCGTGCATCGAACTCGCCGCTCCTTACCTTCTGGGCCGTGCCATCGACGCCATGTCCGCTACCGGCACACTCGTCAATTTCAGCCTTCTCGGGATAATCGTTGCCGTCCTCGCGACCGCTTACCTGGCAGACGGTACATTGAACCTCCTGCGGGGCTGGATCATGGCCGGGATCTCACAACGCATAGTCAGGACTCTGAGGAAATCCCTTTTCGACAAACTGCAGAAACTGCCTGTTTCGTTTTTTGACGGTAAAACCCACGGGGACCTCATGAGCCGGATTTCAAACGATATTGACAACTTAAGTACGACCATTGGTCAGTCAACGACACAGCTTTTCTCCAATATCATTATGATAGCCGGTTCCATCGTCATGATGGTGATTCTGAGCCCTCTCCTGGCCCTTGCCAGCCTTATAACTGTGCCGCTCCTGCTCCTCCTTACGAGAACGATTGCGTCAAAAACGCGCAGGCTTTTCCTTGAACAGCAAAACACGCTGGGCAAACTGAACGGGCACATCGAGGAAACGGTTTCCGGCCTCCAGGTTGTCAAGGTTTTCGGCCATGAGCATGATTCGATTTTCGATTTCGATGCTGTGAATTCGCGGCTCCGCGACGTGAGCATCCGGGCCCAGATATGGGCGGGATTCCTCATGCCCATCATGAACGTGATCGGCAACCTGGGGTTTGCCATTCTGGCGGGTCTCGGTGGACTCCTTGCGGTAAACAACATGATCACCATCGGCGTCATCGCCAGTTTCTTAAGTTATTCCCGTCAATTCGCACGGCCCCTTAACGAGATTGCCAATATCTTCAACACACTCCAGGCCGCCCTGGCGGGTGCGGAACGTGTGTTCGAGGTCCTGGACGAAACAGAGGAGCCTGCCGATCCGCCGGACGCCGTTGAACTCTCAGGTGTCCGGGGTTATGTTTCCTTCGAGAAAGTAAGCTTCGCGTATGTCGCCGGAAATCCCGTACTCCATAACGTAAGCCTTGACGCAAAGCCGGGTTCGAGCATGGCGCTGGTCGGACCCACCGGTGCAGGCAAGACAACCCTCGTGAACCTCCTTTCGAGGTTCTATGAACCGTCTTCGGGCACGATCCTTATCGACGGGAAAGACATCCGCCGCTACACGCGTTCCAGTCTTCGACGCAGCTTCGGTATCGTGCTCCAGGATACCTACCTTTTTTCAG
>JAFGKU010000125.1 GCA_016928415.1 Spirochaetales bacterium | reverse complement strand
CACCGGGAATCACGGGTATCCGGTGGTTAAGACAATAATCAACCACTTTCGGATTAAAACCGGGCGCGACGATAAACCGGGCGCCGGCATCAACCGCCCTGCGGACAAGGTCCGTGGAAAGAACGGTTCCCGCGCCCACCAGAAAATCCGGGTATTCCGTCCTGAGAATGGAGAGGGCTTCGAAAGCCGCCTCCGTCCGCAGTGTAATCTCGATAACGGGATGGTCCTCCTCCGTCAGGATACGAGCCACCTGCCTGATGGAATCCGGGCGTGATATGGTCAAAATAGGCATGAGGGCGAGATCATATATTTGTTTCAGGATATCCTGGGCCACGGTGCACCTCCCTGGGACTTTATTGTCCGATCATACCTTTTTGCCGGCCGTTAGTCCACCGGTCGAAGTGACCCGCTTAAAATCTAACCGAAAATGGGGTGATTGCCTCATTTAAAACCTAACCTAAATTACCGTATTCTATGACCTTTATCAATCTCCTGAAAATAATGCAACCGCTGAACCCACCGAGAAACGCCGATGGAAAAAATAAATAAATCGGCATTTTGTGTGGGGTTGTCGTATGCTGGCACGCTCAACCAGGAAGGGGTTTACAGCTGCGGCACAATGATCAGCGAGATGGAGGAAGCGGGGAATATTTCCTCGATAACGTCTGCAGAAACGTCGAGGTTCGCCTCATGGATGACGGCACCGAGATTTGCGGAACTGTACCTGTACAACTGGGCCTGGGCGGCCGGGGAAAATCCGCTTAAGGTGACGGTGGTTCCCTGCCCCACGGCGGCCTTGTTTACCACGATGATCGTAAGTGCATTGTCAGAGGTCCTCTGTGCGGCATATATGGCCAGTGTTCCCTGGTCCGTACTTGACGCCTGGACGCTCGTCTCACCGAACTTCCCTCCCGAACCGTCATAATTCAGGTACATCCGGAACGCGTACGCGCCAGGCTCGGAAAATTTGGGCGGTCCCCACAGGGTCGCCAGGTCAAGGCCTTCCCACCCGAATATGCCCAGGATATCGGCCTGGGCCAGGGCGCCGTTCATGTAGCCAAGGGCGCCCCAGTTGTATTCGGTGAGGGCGCATTTGGTACCCGGATAATTGTCCGCAACCCATCCCTTCATGCGGGGAATAAGCCTTACGAAGTCGTCAATCCATGTTTCATCCCTATAGGCAGGATCCCAGAGCTGTCGCGTGGAACGGAGGCGGGCCGCCTGCACGTCCGCGCTCCCTAAATTGCTTGAGTATACTCCGCCGTACTGCGGATATATGTGAAGGTCGAGGTAGTCGAGGATCCTGACGCCGCTTGCCGTCTCGTAGTCCTTCATTTGCTGGAGATACCATTCGACAAACGGAATCCCCCCATGGTCAAACCGGTCCTGCGGATTCTCCCACCACGAGCCGCCCGGTTCCGTGTCCTTGGCCGAGTAAAAAAAGGCCGTCCATCCCCAGAGCACGGGACCGAGGGTCATGGCGGTGGGATCGGCCGCCTTGATGGCGGCGGCATACTGGATGGTGAGGTTTTTCATATCGTCATACGAGACGTAGGCGGGATGCACGTCCCTGTGCGTGCTGTTCCAGAGCATCGGCTCGTTGTCCAGGCTGTAGAAGAGAACACCCCCGGCGCCGGCCGTATTATATTTACCGGTAAGGTGTCCTATCCATCCCGTGGCAAATGTCTCGGTGATCAAGGTGCTTGTGTCCGCGGGGTCATTCCCGGTAATTTTAGTTCCGCCGTTTTTTGTACCGCACCCACAGTCAATATCCCATGTATCAACATCGTCCTGTGGTCCATATATAGAGACTTTGAAGCCACAATCAAACGGGTGGCTAGCTTTGCGCTCCTTCGGCGTCCAGCCGATCATGGGAATCGTGATAATGGTTTTAGTCCCGGTCGTCTGGTCCTGATCAATGAAACGGTCCGCGGAGGAGCCGTCCGGCAGGTTTTCGGGATGAGAATTATCATCGGGAACGTTTTCAAAATACCAGTCCGATCCCGTGTTGTGAACATCAAGAAGGTAATTGTATCGTGTGGTTGAGTTTCCTCCCATACGCCGCACCGGCAGGGTGAGTTCCTGAGCCAGGTCCTGGTCCGCGAAATTCATGCCGTAAATATAGGGGCTTATGGTATGCCTGTCCTGGTCTACCGCAACCGTTAGAACCGGTCCGGTCAAGCTGGGTCCACCGCCTGGAGGAACGTCTGCGGGACAGGCGGTCAAGACCGACAGTAAAGCTGTCAGGCAGAAGAGACCGGATACATTTACCAATTTCCTTGAATTCTCACCAATAAACCGTTGCATATACGCTCCTTCATCATTTTAAGCAACAACCGGGTTTTTAGCACTCCCAACGTTCATTATACAGTGAAACGCGTAATAATTCAGCATCGTTCAGGATAAATCGCCACCATTCCTGAGATTTAAGGTTCTTGATCATTTCCCATTGTCCATTTATTATTCAAACTGGAAGTTGGGCTCAATTTATTCGGGATCTTTATTATAAAGAGGCGATAACCGCCTGCAGAAGGAGGTTTTAATGTATAGATGGGAAACGGGATTTTATGTTTCAGGGAAAATTAAACTGCACTACCACCGTACAGGTGGGGACAAACCTTCCATGGTTCTGGTCCACGGCCTTGCGGATGACGGCCTTTGCTGGACACGCGTCGCCGAGTATTTTGAACAGCAATATGATATCATCATGCCGGACCTGCGGGGTCACGGGAAATCCGATACGCCGGAGTCAGATTATTCATTAAAAGCCATGGCGGATGATATTGCCGTATTAATTTCCGAACTAAAACTTAAAAAACCCGTCATTGGCGGGCATTCGATGGGGGCAGCCACCGTTATGGCTTTTGCAGGCCTGTACCCGGATACACCTTCCACCATTATACTGGAAGACCCGCCCCCCTGGTGGACACCACCCCCCAAAACCGCTGAAGCGGAGGAAGGACGCGCTTGGCTTGAAAAATGGCTTACCGATCTCAAAAGGAAAACGCGTGCTGAATTGATTGCCGAAGCTCACGAGGTATCCCCGGACTGGACCATGGCAGACATTGAGTTGTGGGCCGATGCCAAACAGAGGTACAGCCCCTCGATCATCCACTGTCTTGACTGGGGAAAAATCATACCAGTGGATTTTCAGAAAATTTTGGGCCGTATTACCTGTCCCGTCCTGTTCATCAGCGCGGATACGGAACGGGGAGCGATTTCCGGGCAGGAAAATATCGACAAACTGAAAACCATTATCCTCCAGATGGATAATGTTTACGTTAAAGACGCGGGCCATAGCATCCGGCGGCATCAATTCGCAGTCTATACGGAAAAAATCAAATCCTTCCTGGCCGAAGAAATGAAAAACCGCGATTGACCGGAAAAAAAATCTATAATTATTAATTTATCGCTTGACAATATGGTAAATTGGTATTAGATTACCAATATAAAATTATGTCACGACTGGTTAATTTTTCAGAATCGTCTCTTATAGCCATGCACAGTCTGCTTTTAATGGCCAGGGAGCCGGGAAAACAACTCAATACGAAGGAGATTGCCGAAAAGATAGCCGCATCGGAAAATACCGTCTCCAAGGTACTGCAGCGCCTGGTGAAAGACGGCCTGATTTCCTCGAACAGGGGTCCTTCAGGCGGATTCAATCTTGTATCAGCACCGGATAACATAACCCTGCTGCGGATATTTGAGGCAATCGAAGGCAGGATCGAAGACGGGTGCTGCCCCTTTCGGCACCAGGAATGCCTGTTTAAAGAATGCCTTTTCGGCGGGCTTATCTGTAAAATCCAGGATGAACTGAAGGATTATCTTCAAGGAAAGTCCTTAAAAGTACTGGCCGAAGGGTAAAAACGAAGATTACGGCAGGAATGAGGGTAAAATTATCAATCATATCTGGTATTTAAGTACCAGATTATTATAAATATAGGAGTATACCATGGCAAAACGAAAAATCATCAGCATAGACGAGGAAAAATGCACGGGCTGCGGATTATGTATACCCAATTGCCCTGAAGGAGCCATTAAAATAATTGATGACAAGGCAAGGCTGATAAGCGACCTGTTCTGCGACGGCCTGGGGGCCTGCCTTGGCCATTGCCCGGAAGGCGCCATCACGGTGGAAGAAAGGGAAGCGGAACCGTACGATGAACGGCGGGTAATGGCCAATATAGTCATGCAGGGTACGAATACGGTTATTGAGCACCTCAAACACCTCAAGGATCATAACGAGACGGAATACCTTAAAACGGCAACTGCGTACCTGGCTGAACAGGGCATTGATAATCCGCTGCCGGAACAGAAAACCTACTCTTTTCATTCCGGATGTCCCGGTTCCCGCATACGTGACTTCTCCGGGGATGAAGAGGATATGCCTGGTGATTCGGAAACGGGCAGCCGGTCGTCCCGGCTTAAACAATGGCCGGTACAACTCCATCTCGTATCACCGGTTGCCCCGTATTTCCGGAAGGCCGACGTTTTATTGGCCGCAGACTGTACGGCGTTTTCAATCGGGGATTTTCACAAGGAGTTTTTAAAAGGAAAAGCACTGGCCGTGGCCTGCCCCAAACTGGACCAGGGCCTCGATACCTACATTGATAAAATAAGTTCAATGATTGACGATGCCGAAATAAATACCCTCACCGTAATGATGATGGAAGTGCCGTGCTGCTTCGGCTTATTGAACATTGCCCGGGAGGCGGTATCCAGGGCCGGGAGAAAAATACCGGTCAAATCCCTTGTTGTCGGCCTGAAGGGAAAAATTCTCGAGGAAACCTGGGTATAGGAATCATGGTTTGACAATTGAACATCCGGTTCCCCTGCGTTATAATGGGAATAAATACGCATTCTCAAGAGGAGGGGAACCGGATGAAAAAAAATATTTTTTGCCTTGTATTATTGACGATCATCCTGGCAGGCTGCACCCGTATCACCAGGCTGGATTTAAAAAACATGACGTACAGCGAGGAACTGGCCCGCGTCGTGAGTCATGTAACATCCGGCATTATTCCGGATGACGCCGATATAAAGGTCAGGTTTACAGAACCGGTAGTGCCGGAATCGGCTGTCGGTTCCGCCGTGGACCCGGGCGCATTGACCTTTACTCCATACATTTCAGGTGAACTCGACTGGGAGGACACCCAGACCATCAGGTTCCGGCCCGAAAAACTGCTTCCATTAAGAACCGGGTATACCGGGAGGCTGGACTTCACTTCCATACCGACTAACACTCAGGAGCTGGCTCCTCTTAAATTCGCCTTCATCACCGAAGGGCGGGAAATCAATTCTTTTTCGGGGGATTTTGTCGCCGCAAAGGATGATGACCCCGAATACCTCCAGTTCAGGGGAAACATATCGTTTACCCTGCCTGTTTCCATTGAACTGGTCAGGAATTCGGTACGGCTGAACAAGGAATTCGGGGATATACCGCTCAACTGGACGGAAGGGGTGGCCGGGAAGGATTATTCATTTACCAGCGATGTTTTCGAAAGGGGAAGCAACAAAAGAAAATTCTTCCTGAAGGCGGACGCAGGCGGCCTGGAATTGTCAGAGCCGTTTGAAAGGGTTGTTTACCTGGAACCCGCCCGTTTCTTTAAGCTCAGCCGCGTAAACATCATCGAGCAATCGCATGAGCCGGTTATCCATGCCAGGTTTACCGATGCGCTGGACCAGGCACAGGACCTTACGGGACTTCTCGACGTCCGGCCCCACCTTCCCCTGAAAATCAAGGTGATGGGAAATGACGCCTACCTTATCGGTAATTTCGAACGCGGCCGTACATACGATATTATCGTCAATCCCAATATCAAAAGCAAATACGGCCACGAAACCGAAAAACAGGTGACAGTCGGTGTCACCGTCCCCAATTTGAAGCCCCAGATCAGTTTTTCATCCGACGGTGTTTTTCTTCCATCAGCCAACAGGAAAAAAATCCGGTTTCAATCCATAAATATCAAGAAAGTTCATTTGAACATCATAAGGGTCTTTGACAATAATTTATGCCAGTTCATTCAGACGGAGCAGCTTTCGAGCACGAAGGACAGGAACGAGTCATTCAACAGCTCTTACGTGAACCGCGTCGGCGTCTCCGTTGCCGACCAGGACCTGATAATCGGCGACAAGGAAAACGTCTGGCTGCAGAATGAGCTGGACCTTGCCAAACTCATAAAAAAGAATGACAAGGGACTCTACGTGATAAGCCTCTCCTTCAGCCGTGAGGACATGATATGGAATCCGTCCGAGGCGTCCGAAGACAACAACGATGATGACGACTATTACTACTATGACGACGACTATTACTCGAATCCCAATTCATACGGCTATATCTACGCCCACGGCAGGATATTCAAACCGGTCGTGCTGTCGGATATCGGGCTTACCTACATAGCTGCGGACGGGCAGCAGAGGGTCTATGCAACGAACATAATCAGCGCCGAAAGACTGAAAGGCGTAAAGGTACGGCTCAAGAGCTACCAGAACCAGCTTATCGCAAGCGCGGTTACCAACACCAGCGGCGAGGCCCTTTTCAAGAACGTCAAAACCCCCGTTTTTTACGTCGAGGGCGAAAAAGGTGGACAGAGAAGCATCGTCAAGCTTAACGAAATGGGCTGGAACCTATCCTCCTTCGACATCGAAGGGGAAAGCGTATCGGATAACGGCACGCGCGCCTTTATTTTCACCGAACGCGGCGTCTACCGCCCCGGAGACCCGGTCAACCTGAGCTGCATCCTCCGGAACTCGAAAGGTTCTTTCCCGACGGCCCACCCGGTTACCCTGAACCTTTACAATCCGCGCAACCAGGTTGTCAAGACCATGATTGAAAAGGAGGGGGTGGACGGTTTTTATAATTTCGCCTTCTCGACAAGACAGGAGGACCCGACGGGCAACTGGAAGGTGGAAATCCTGGCAGGAAGCCAGGCATTCATCCATCCCCTGAAAATTGAAACGGTAGTACCCGACCGGTTGAAGGTAAAGATTGAAACCCAGAAGCCTCAACTTGATTACACGGATTCACTGATAAATTATACCATTACGTCCTCCTACCTGTTCGGCAATCCGGCTTCGGGCCTTGATTGCTCCGGTGATATCAAGCTGGTAAGCCGGCAGAAAACCTTTTCCAAGTACTCAGGATACACGTTTACCGATGAATCCGTGGAGTTCACTCCCGTTTCATCGCATTTCAAGGAACTCGTCCTCGACGAGAACGGCGAGGTTGAGGGTACATTCAATCTTCCCGACCTCAGCGGAGTGCCGTCGGCGGTATCGGCGGTCATTACCGCCAGGGTGTATGAAAGGGGCGGACGGTCCACGGCTGGAAGGTGCGAGGTGCCTATTGACCCCTACAAGTATTATGTGGGGCTGGAGGTTCCGGAATTTGAATACGGTGCCTTCAAATTAGGCTCAACAATGAAATTAAACGCCATCCTGCTCGATCTTGACGGCCGGCCGGCTCCATTGAGAAACCTGAAATACAGGCTGTACAGGAATTCAAGATACTGGTGGTGGGAATACGACAGCCGGAACGAATACCGCTTCCGGTTCAAGACGGACCGCAGCACGGAACTGGTAAAGGAAGGAACGATCAAGTCTGACAATAAACCGGTGACCATTCCCCTGGTTCCCGACGATAATGCGGAATACCTTGTCGAGGTGGAGGATTCAGGGGCGGAAGGCGGTCACACGGCCGGTTTCTTTTTCTGGGCATCCAGCTGGGGAAAAGCGGCGGGCAAGGACCCGGGCGCCCTTGTACTGAAAACGGACAAGGTATCCTATTCACCCGGTGAAAAGGCAAAGATCTCTTTCCAACGCCCCGATAAAGGCATGGTGCTGGCCTGCGTCGAGAAAAATGCCTCCGTATTAAGCACGGAATGGTTTCCCCTTACGGGCAGCAAGGACATTGCCACGATTACCATACCTATCACAAAAACGATGCTGCCCACAGCTTACGTGAGCGTTTCCATTATTCAGCCGCATGACCAGACGGTTAATGACAGACCCATCAGGATGTATGGAATTGTTCCCCTGAACGTGGTGGACAGGTCGACAGTACAGGATATTCAAATTGAGATGGACGACGAACTGTCCCCGAACAAGCCCTTCCGTGTGCGGATCAGGAACAGGGATAAAAAACGCACCCAGTTCACCATCGCCGTGGTCGACGAAGGCCTCCTGAGCCTGACGTCCTTCAAGACACCGGATGCCTGGAAGCATTTTTATAAAAAGCAGAGGCTGGATGTTGCCATCTACGACCTGTTCTCATCCGTAATCGGGGCGAACAAGGGGGATGTATTCAAGGTCTTTTCCATCGGGGGTGATTACGATCAGGAAATGTTCAGCGGGGAAGAAGGACAGAAGGCAAAACGGTTTGAACCCGTCTGCCTGTTCCAGGGCCCCGTTCTTACCAACCCGGAGGGGTATTCGGATATTGAATTCGATATGCCGAATTACGTCGGTTCGGTCAGGGTAATGGTTATCTCCGCCAAAGGCGAGAGCTACGGCCGGGCGGAAAAAACGGTCCCCGTAAAAAGTGAATTGATGGCCTTGCCCACGCTCCCGAGGGTTCTGGGACCGGATGAAAAAATCAATATACCGGTAACGGTGTTTTCCACGAAAGATAGCATTAAAGACGTTAATGTTTCAATAACAGCGGAAGGCCCGGTAAAGGTGGAAGGGAAAAGCGTCAAGACGCTGAGATTTGACAGCATCGGGGACAAGGATGTGGACTTCGGGTTGATCACCAAACCTGAAGTCGGTGCCGCCAAAATAACCATCATAGCGGAATCGGGAGTCTACAGCAGCCGCAGTGTTACCAATATCGCGGTAAGGGCCACGAGTCCGAGAATCTACGCCTCCGAGGAAAAAATAATCGAAAAGGGGAAAAAAGTCATTCTCTCCATACCCGACAGGGGAATCCCGGGAACCAACAAGGCTGTCATCAGCGTCGTCAAACAGCCCAATCTGAAACTGGACCACAGGTATAAATGGCTTATCCATTATCCCTACGGCTGTATCGAGCAGACAACCTCGAGCGTTTTCCCACAGCTGTACCTGTCTGAATTCATGGAGTTGAGGAAAAAGGACGAAGCGGGCATAACGGACAACATCAATGCCGGTATACAACGGCTTCGTAAATTTCAGACGGAGTCCGGCGGTTTCTCCTATTGGCCGGGAGAGAAAAATCCCTCCATCTGGGGAACGAATTACGCGGGCCACTTCCTTATCGAGGCCAGGGCCAGGGGGTACAGCCTGCCGGCCGGCATGATGGAAAAATGGGTCACCTTCCAGTCGAACAGGGCCAATTCGGGATCGGACAACCTGCTGGAAAGGGTTTACCAGGTTTACCTGCTGGCATTGTACGGCCAGCCGGCCGTCGGTCCGATGAACATATTGAAAGAAAACCATCTGAAAAACATGCGCAATACGGAAAAATGGATGCTGGCAGCGGCGTATAAACTGTCAGGTAACATATCCGCCGCCCACCAGATTCTGCGGGATGCGGGAATGGAGGTTGAGGAATATTCCGAACTCGGAGGAACGTACGGTTCGCAGCTGAGGGACAAGGCCATGATCCTCGACATGGTAAATTTCATGAATGGCTGGGCGGCCGCTTCCGACCTCTTCCGCGAGCTGACCGACCTGATGGCAAAAGAAACCTGGTATTCCACGCAAACGATCGCGTATACCCTTCTGGCCATGGGGAAATACGTCATCGCCAACAGCCTGACCGCGTCGGGCGCCAAGACAATAATGACGGGTACTATCGTGCTGCCGGACGGAACCAGTGTCGCTTACTCAACCGACAGGATAAAATATTCGCTTGAACTCTCAAGCGGGTTCGGAAAGAATATTGAAGTTATCCTCGACAACAAATCAACCCTCAATTACGCTTACGCATTGCTGGAATGGAACGGCATACCCCTTAAACCCGATGTGACGGACCTGTCCAACAGGATAACCCTGACCACGGAGTGGCTCGACGAGAACGGTTATACGATTGATCCCTCCTATGTCAAGCAGGGCCAGTTTTTCTACGGTCATTTCAAAGTCTCCAAAAAATCGGATGTAAAGTACCAGAATCTGGATGAGTTGGCCCTGGTGCAGATTCTCCCGTCGGGATGGGAAATAGACAACACCCGTCTTTCAGGAGAAGAGCTTCCCGGCTGGTCCTCGTCACTTGCCCTGAACAGGGAACAGTACCTGGATATCAGGGATGACAGGATCATGTGGTTCTTTGACATGAATAATTACACCTATTCCCTGGACTTCGTAGTTAAACTGAACGCCGTTACCGTCGGGGAATTCGCTTTTCCGCCCACCCTGGCGGAGGCGATGTATGACAGTACAAACTACCAGGCCATCAAAACCTACGGCAAGGAAGGAACGGGTAAAACAGTAGTTTTTAAATAGATGCTGCCCATAAAAATCAGAGCACACCGGATTCTTTTCAATATATCCGGTGTGCTGTTTGTATTCGTCCTATTCTATTCATTCATTCCCCTTGAAAAACCGCTTTTCAGGGATGACTACAGCACGGTAGTGCTGGATAAAAATGACGACATACTTGCCGTATACCTGAATAAAAGGGAACAATGGATGTTCCCGCCCCGCCCCGATACCGGCATACCCGAAAAGCTGAAGACGGCGGTACTCAATTACGAGGACAAGTATTTCTATATGCATCCCGGCATTAATTTCGTCTCACTGGCAAGGGCCCTGTTCCGGAACATAACGTCAATGGAGGTAAAAAGCGGCGCAAGCACCATCACCATGCAGGTGGCACGCCTGTCACGGCCAAAAGAACGCACCGTATTGAACAAACTGACGGAAATGCTCCAGGCATTTAAAATTGAATTGCTGTTCTCCAAGGATCAGATATTAAGGCTGTACCTCGAACATGCCCCTTACGGGGGAAACATCATGGGATACCGCGCCGCCTCGATGAAATACTTCGGTAAACTGCCGGATAAACTGTCCTGGAGCGAAGCCTCCGTTCTTGCCGTGCTTCCGAATGCGCCCGGGCTGGTTACGCCGGTTCTCAATAACGCCAGGCTCATCGAAAAACGGAATTCCCTGCTTCAGATACTGCTGTCACGCGGAATAATAAATCAGGAAACCTATTCTGTCAGCATTTTGGAACCTGTACCCGGCAGTACCCACCCCTTTCCCCTCCACGCTCCCCACCTTGGGCAGGCGATGAATGCCAGGAAGCCGGGAAAATACATTGAAACATCGCTGGAGGGATCGTTCCAGCGCGACATAAAAACAATCGTAACGCAGAATTTCAATTACCTCACACAACTGGGACTGGAGAACTGCGCCGTTCTTGTTGCCGAAACAAAAACGGGAAAGGTACGCGCCTACATCGGGTCAAGGGATTTCTTTAACGAGGAAATACAGGGCCAGGTGGACGGCGTAACGGCGGAAAGGTCCACCGGTTCCATACTGAAACCTTTCCTTTATGCCCTGTGCATGGATGAGGGAATGATCCTCCAGGACAGCATTATCAAGGATGTGCCGTCACATTTCGGCCTCTTCTCCCCCTCCAATGCAAGCCGGTCCTTTGACGGACTGGTCACGGCGAGAAACGCCCTGATACGGTCCCTGAATGTCCCGGCCGTACGCCTGCTCAATGAATACGGGTTATACAAATTCTACCTCTTTCTCAAACATGCCGGTATGACCACATTGTTCCGGACGGCGGATGACTACGGGCTACCGCTGATCATAGGCGGTGCCGAGGGGACGGTATGGGACATGGCTGTTCTGTACAGGGGCCTGGGCAACATGGGCCGGTTCAAGCCGTTAACAATCTACCCTGATGACGATTCCTCTGAAATGAATGAGTCCGAGCCTATTCTCATTACTCCGGGGGCATGCTACCTTACCATGGAAGTAATGAAGGAACTCTCCAGGCCGGGTGTTGAATATTTCTGGGACCGGTACCAGTCCCAGTGGCCCCTGGCCTGGAAAACCGGTACAAGCTACGGTCAAAGGGACGGGTGGGCCTGCGGGGTGAGCCCGGACTGGACAATCGCGGTCTGGGTGGGCAATTTTGACGGAAGCATGAATCCCAATTTAATTGGGCGGAGCTGTTCCGCCCCCATCCTTTTCGACATTTTCAACTACCTTCCCAAGAATCCGTCGCAGATGTGGTTTCCCGAACCATTGCAGGACCTGGTGCAGGTCAAGGTGTGCAGGGAAACGGGATACCTGGCCGGGCCCCATTGCCCGGAGACAATATATGCCCGGGCGCCGCTGCAGATGCGGAGTCTCGCCGTCTGCCCGTACCATAAGGCCGCCTACGTAACCAATGACGAAAAATATTCCGTCTGCTCGCTCTGCTGGAAACCGGGAAATTATAAAAAGAAAAACTACCTTGTCTATCCTCCCGACGTCGTTCAATACATGAGGGGCAAGGGGCAGCTCCTCGATACCGTGCCCAGGCATTTTCCCGGATGCCCGGGAACCACGGATACGAACCCCTTACAGATCCTCTATCCCCAGGAAAACACGCACATATGGGTGCCGAAGGATTTCTCGGGCCAGTACCAGAAGGTGCTGTTACGGGTGGCCCATACGGACCGGGATGCGATCGTCTATTGGTATTTAGACGATGAGTACATGGGCGAAACGAAGAAAGAACACGTCATGGCCGTGAATCTCTCCAGGGGCTCCCATGCTCTTGAAATCATAGACCAGGACAACCACCGCGACCGGCATACGTTTTACGCGGATTTCCGGGAATGAATGAATTAATAAAAAGGAATATATTGTGGGGACCTCTAAAAACTATAAGTTTGTTCCGGGCAACCTCTAAAAACCCCGGTTTTTTAGGAGTTTTGATTCGGAAAGCCGCCATAAAAGGTGGTTTTTAGAGGTGCCTT
>JAFGKU010000124.1 GCA_016928415.1 Spirochaetales bacterium | reverse complement strand
CACGGCGGCATCTGAGCGGAGCGAAGTAGAGCCGGGATTCCTGTGCAGCCCGACAAATGGCCTTAAAAGGTACAGCGTAAAAAACTCACCTTAACTATCCCTTGTATTTATTCATTATTGCATTTATTATGATGACGTATGATAGAGATGGTCATTCACTTCATTTTTTGGTTTTTGGGTTTTGTTTTTTTATATAAAATACATACTCTTTCCAGTGGAGAGGGAAAAGGGACAGAACGGCATTTCTCGGTTATCATCCCGGCCAGAAATGAAGAGTGCAATATAGGAAACTTGCTGCAATCACTCAAAGTGCAGGCTGTCCAGCCGGATGAGGTTATAGTGGTGGATGACGGATCGACGGATTCTACGGCCGGAATTGCCGGAAATTTTGGCGCAAAGGTCATCCAAATAAAGGCATTGCCTAAAAATTGGACGGGTAAGAACTGGGCTTGTTTGACTGGTGCCCGGAATGCCCAAAACGAAACTCTTTTGTTTTTGGATGCGGATGTGACCATTGAACCCGGCGGTTTGGAAGCGCTGCTTGATACACAAAGGGAAAGGCAGGGCGTAATTACCGTTCAACCATACCATGAAATTAAAAGACCCTTCGAGGAATTTTCCTCTTTTTTGAATATAATTCTTTTGGCGGGAATGGGCGCGTTTACGGTATTCGGCAAAAAAGCCGGTCCGCAGGGAGTGTTCGGCCCCTGTCTGCTCATTCGAAAGACCGATTTTTTAAATGTATTTCGGAATGAATCCGTCCGGCGGCAGGTTCTTGAGGACATGGAGATCGGTAAAGCCCTCAATAAAAAGGGTATTCCCATTCATTATTTTGGAGGTAAGGGATTCATCTCTTTCAGAATGTACCCGAAGGGAATAAAGGACCTGTTCAATGGATGGAGCAAAAGTTTTTTTTCCGGCGCCAAATCAACACATTTACCCGTATTAATAATGGTGATCCTTTGGATATCCGGCTCCATCGGCTCGATCAGGTTCTTGGTGACACAGGTTATGGATTTTTCCATGCCCTTATTTTTTATTTCCATAGGATTATACTTCTGTTATGTAATTCAACTTTACTGGATGCTTCGGCAGGCGGGACGATTCCGATTTCTCACTGCGCTGTTGTTTCCCGTACCTTTGCTGTTCTTTTTCCTTGTTTTTATCACCTCATTTTACCGGACGGTTATAGGTAAAAAAATATCCTGGAAAGGACGGGACATAAAAACACGTGAATGATATTCTGCGGATTTACTACTTTCCAACCTTTTGGACCGTCCTGATAGACATTGCCGCCTGGTTTTTCATTCACATGGGAGTTTCGTATTTTATGTCCCTTGTTCCTGTAGCCTTTTTTACCGGTAAATCCTGGCTTTTAAGGGAAAAGAGATTCGAAAGAAAAGGAGCTTTATACAGGGATGCATTGGGAATCGGCAAATGGAAACGTTTGTTGCCGGACGGCGCTGTTATTTTTAAAAACGGCTTCCCGAAGAGGAAATTGGCCGGAACGTCCCCCCCTTATCTCGAAGAATTTGTAAGGGAAACGTGCAGGGCGGAGATCACTCACTGGATCGTCTTCGCCTTTTCGCCGGTATTTTTCCTTTGGAATTACTTTTTTGTAGGCCTTATTATGATTTTTTATGCATTTTGTGTCAACATGCCTTGCATCGTGACGCAGCGTTATAACAGAATAAGGATGGCGGCGTTCATCAAACGGAAATCACAAAAACCGGCCCATTGAATTTCACCGCTGCAACATCGCCGGATTAATGTAATTATGTCTTGATATAACTGATAGTGTGGAATAAAATTG
Source organism: Spirochaetales bacterium (assembly GCA_016928415.1). Lineage (GTDB taxonomy): Bacteria > Spirochaetota > Spirochaetia > SZUA-6 > JAFGRV01 > JAFGKU01. The sequence continues at coordinate 68,404 of JAFGKU010000124.1, read as the reverse complement.
TCTGTGACGCTATCCCGCAGCCTATATCAAGCCCGTTATATGGTCCTCTGCAAGGCCGGCTAACGGACCGGGGCATAAAATCGGATGGAGTGTTTCACCCTGCCGCTTGCAGGTTGGTGTAGAACCGGAAAGGATCACCACTATAATGACTGGATGGAAATCGGTATTAAAAGCAGACCCCATTGACTGGCTGCTGGAACCGGATAATCCGTCGGTAAGGTATTTCACGCTGCTGGATTTGATGGATGAATCGCCGGAAAGTAATAATGTAAAAAAGGCAAGACGCGGAATTTTATCGGAGGGACCGGTGCCCGTTATATTGTCAGGGAGGGTGAATGGTCTATGGGGTGATCCTGACCGGTACTATCTTGACAAGTATTGCGGAACATCGTGGCAGTTATTGATTCTGGCTGAACTGGGAATCGATAATGCGAACGGAGAAGTGAAGACGGCCTGTGAACACATATTACAGCACGCACAGGACCGGGAGAGTCATGGTTTCGCCGTTCACAGGGGTGGAAAAGGCGGCGGCCGGCACAGCGAAGTTATCCCATGCCTGACGGGAAATATGACGTGGGCTTTCATCAGGCTGGGCTACCGGGATGATGCGAGGATTAAAAAAGCCGTCAAGTGGATTACCGCCTACCAGAGATTTGATGATAATACGGGGAATCCCCCGTCCGGATGGCCGTATGACCGGTTGGAAGTCTGCTGGGGGAAACACACATGCCACATGGCTGCCGCAAAGGCCTTGAAAGCCCTCTCCGCCTTACCGCCGAATCAGGTCAATAAAGATGTTAAAACGACAATAAAAAACGGCGTTGAGTATTTTCTCAAGCATCGTGTGTTCAGGAAAAGCCATGACCTTTCGAAAGTATCCAGGCCCGGCTGGCTTAAATTCGGATTCCCGTTAATGTATCAAACCGACGCTTTGGAAATAGCGGACATTCTTACATCTTTTGGATGCAGGGATGAACGCCTGCAGGAGACCATCGACCTGATCATATCCAAACAGGATTCCCTTGGCCGATGGAAGCTGGAAAATACGTTTAATGGAAAATGGATAGCCGATATTGAGGAAAAGGGAAAGCCCGGCAAGTGGATAACCCTGAGGGCGTTGCGGACTTTGAAGAGATATTTCAGCGAATAAATGAATCAGGATGTTTGATACCATAATTATCGGAGGTCTGGATTTGAAATATTTTATAATCCGTTTTCTGCTGGTTTTTTTATGCATTCCCGTTTTTTCACTTGTAATGATTGATGATTTCGAAGGAATTGATAACTGGGTTGCGATCAAGGATTCCCGGTCTCTTTCATCCTTTGCCGTCACGGCGGTGAAAACCGGTGAAGGGGAAGGGAAAGCGGGCCTGTTCAAATGGACATTGAAAAAGGGGGACAAGTACCCTTTTGCGGGTATTATCTGCTCCCTGCGTACCCGCAAGGACAGGTACGAACTATTAAGATGCGAAGGCATACGTTTCCTTGCCCGTGGAACCGGCAGTTATACTGTCAGCCTCGTATTGCCGGGAACTGAAAAGGAATACAATCATTACCAGTGTTTTTTCCAGGCTCCTTCGGAATGGAACTGGATTGAACTCCCTTTCGCATCCTTTTCCCAGCCATGGGGTACAAAGGCTGCCTGGGAGCCGGAGAAGATCAACGCGTTGCAGGTCCTGGCCACGGGGTCTGCCGGGCAGTCCGGGGAACTCTGTCTTGATGAAGTTTCCTTTTACCTGGAAAAGGAACGTAAAAACCGGGAGCCTCTTTTTTTTACCAGCCGGAAACCCGGGGTAAACCAGGTGGGATACCTGCCCTCTGCTGAAAAATATTTTACCATTATTTCGGATGCAGCCGGAAAAGACGATCCGTTCGTGATAACGGATTCAAAGAGGAAGAAGGTTTTTACCGGCAAGGTATCCGGCCCGCTGTATGATGATACCGAATTAAGCGGGGAAAAAGTGTACAGGGGCGACTTTTCAGCTTTTACCGGAACAGGCTTTTTTACAATCACCATCAATGGGGAGACTTCTTTCCCGTTTGAAATCGGTGAGGGAATTTATAATCTCTTATTTCGGGACGTATTCCGCTTTTTCTATGTGAGCCGGTGCGGCACCGCCGTGGATGACAAGGTGAACGGGATTCAACATCCTGCCTGCCACACAAAAGATGCCGCGCTTGTAATAGAAGGAAAGAAGGGCAGGCTTAAAACAACGGGCGGCTGGCATAACGCGGGTGATTACGGAAAATGGACGAACGAGGCGGCGTATTCAATCGCCTGGATGCTATGGCTTTACGAGTTAAAAAAAACAGACCTGGCAAAATTCAATGCACAAATTCCCGAATCGGGAGATACCGTGCCTGATATTCTTGACGAGGCGCGGTTCGGACTCCAATGGCTTTTTACAATGCAGGGGGATGACGGGGCGGTGTACCACAAGGTGGATACTGAGCCTGATTTCCCCTGGGGGCTGGCCCCGGAAAAAGACCCGTACGAACGGTTCGTACGCGACGGAGACAGGCTTTCAACGGTGAACGCGGCCGCTTATTGCGGTGTTATGGGGTTGGCCGCCAGGGTTTACCGGGATGTTGATGCCGGGTTTGCCGGACTTTGTGTCAGGAAAGCCCGGTCGGCATGGCAATGGGTTAAAGATCACCCCGATATGGACCAGAAAAATTCCTATTATCCGGATACCCAGCCCTGGAACGAGGTGTTATGGGCAACGGGTGAAATGTTGCGCCTGACAGACGACGGGAATTTAAGAACCCGGTTTCTAGGGCTAATGAACACGCATGCCCTGACTACCCCGTATTGGGGTGACCCGCAGATCTTCGGGTATATGGCTGTCTGGAGTAATCCGGAAACCGATCTTAAACTGAAATCCGCCGTCAGGCAGAAAATGGAGAAATATTGTTCGGAAAAAATGGCCGTAATGGCAGGGAGCGGATATGGTACACCCCTGAATAAGAACGAGTATATCTGGGGCAGTAATATCAATGCCGCCGCAACGGCCAATGTATTCCTTCTGGCTTATCACATGACGGGAAAACAGGTTTACAGGGAACACGCCCTGGTTATTTTGAATTACCTGCTTGGAATCAATGCCCTGGATAAATGCTTCGTGGCCGGGTATGGAACGAATTCGGTGGAACATCCCTACCATTGGGCGTATAAAGTGTACGGTAAGGTGCTTAAGGGGTTCATGCCCGGCGGTCCGAACGGCAACACACACCTGGCCGACCCTTTTTTAACGGCTATTGTGAAACAGGGTACGCCGCCGGCCAAATGTTATATTGACGGTGAGTCCTATGCCTGTAATGAAGGTTCGACGGATGAAAATGCCACCATGATGTTTTTAACGGGTTTTTTTTATAATGAAAACCTGTAATTCCGTGAAAGTATTCGGTCATTCCCATTTGAAAAGCACTGCCGATGCTACAAGAAATATAATCGTTGCAGCGGTCAATACGAGGATGCTGACAGTTACGCCGGAAAGACCGGCACCGTCAAGCATGATTTTACGTGCCGCCTCGATAAAATGGGTAATCGGAAATAATCGGGACGCAACCTGCATGGCCGGCGGTGTCCCCTCAAGAGAGAAAAAAATGCCGGATAGAAACATCATTGGCCAGATCACTATGTTGATGATACCCCCCGCCACTTCCTCGCTTTTGAACCGCGTTGAAAAAAGGAGTCCCAGGGAGATATGGCAGAGAATGGCAAGTGAAGTTACCAAAAAAAGATCCGTGTACGAACCGCTCATTTCAAAATGGAGAAATATATTCGTTCCCGTGTAAATGACGATGGAGGTGAAAATAACGATAAGAAAGCGGGAAATCAGCTGTGCCGTGATGAATTCTATGGAGCGGAGAGGTGTTGCCTTAAACCGTTTTAAAACCCCGTTTTTCCTGTACCGGACGATGACAAAGCCCACTCCCATCAGGCAGCTGAACATGATGTTCATCCCTATGACACCGGGTACGAACCAGTCAATGTAACGGATTACGGTACCTGTTACTGTTTTTCGCTTCAGTTTGAGATCAAGGTCTGAAGCGAGCAGTTTTTCCGCAATATAGCCGTTTGTGTCATCATTATTGATGTAATAATTTCCTGCGTCGAAATCGAGTACCATGTCCACCTGATGATGCTTGAGCTTGTTGAGCGCCTCTTCCCCTGAAGGGTAGCTGATGAACTGAAGGTGCCTGTAGGATAAAAAAGCCTTCCCGGCCGGTTTTTCTCCGACCGTACCGATCTTGTATACGGCATTATTTGTTCCGGAAAAGGCAAAGGCGAAACCGAATATGAGGAATGCGGGCAGAAGAAGAGTCCAGATGAACGTTGCCTTGTCGCGGATAAATTCCAGGTTGCGAGCCATAAAAATGGCAAAAAAACGTTTCATCGGTCATCTCCTCCCGTTCCGTTCCTCACCGCATCGAGTGAGGAACCTGTGAGTTTGATGAAAAGATCATCCAGGTTGGGTTTTTCCACGCTTATTCCGTTCAATGGAATTCCCTTGCGGATCAGCTCCTGAATTGTGCGGTCGGTGTCATGACATTGGATTTTTAAATACCCGTCCTTATGGACGGGGGTGCAATCCAGGTCCAGGCCGCCGTTCACGTCTTTTTCGGGAAGGGAGATAACGGCCCCGCCGAAATGTTTTTGTAGAAGGGCTTTAGGTTCTCCTGATTCCAGTATTTTGCCCCTGTCCATGATTACAATTTCTTCACAGAGATACTCAGCCTCGTCCATGTAATGTGTCGTCAGGATGATCGTTTTATTTTCTTTTTTAATGTCCTCGATGACTTTCCAGAAATACCTCCGCGCCTGCGGATCCAGGCCCGTGGTCGGTTCATCGAGAAACAGAATTTGGGGATCGCTTATCATGGCTATACCCAAAAGCATTCTTTGCCGTTGGCCGCCGGATAACTTTTGATTGTCACGGTTAATGATTTCATCGAGTGAACAAATTTTGATGATTTCATCCAATGGCCTGTGCCGGGTGTATAAACGGGAAAACAACACCAGGGTTTCCCTGACCGTCAGGAATTCCTGAAGGGCTGTGTTCTGGAATTGGATACCGACTTGTTCCTTGAATTTCCTGTCTATTTTTTTGCCTTTATAGAGAATTTCACCGGAGTCCGCCTTGTGGATAGATTCCATAACCTCGATTGTCGTGGTCTTGCCCGCTCCATTGGGCCCCAAAAGCCCGAAACACATTCCTTCACGAACGATGAAACTGATGTCATCCACGGCCTTGACTTTTCCGTAATGCTTGACCAGGTTCCTCACTTTTAGTAACGGTTCCATTCGAATATCTCCCATTCTAAGACCGGGTTTTTTTATTCAAGTCCCGATTATCGTCAAAACTGCGAATTTCGGACAAAAAAGTCAATGCGTGAAAATTACCGGTTTTTCGTAAATTGGTTCAATTTTTTATTTATGCTGACAAGGGAACTGGCTACCGTCCCCTTGGGGTAACCTGTAACCTGGGCTATATTCCTGTTGGATACCGTTAACTTGACCCTTGATAAAGCCCGGATAGTTCTCGTGAAACTTTTCCTGTACGCGATAATTTTTTCAACGATACCCTGCCGGTCCCTGTTGGGGGTCATGCAGGCAAGTTGATGCTCCCAGAACCTGATCTTGAAAAACAGCCTGTTTTTTCTTTCCACAAGGTAATTGTGCCTGACCGCGTGATTGTGCAGGCAGGGCCTCAGGGCTGTCACGGCGTTGGCTATCCATTCCGTATCCATACCCGTTCTGGCCGAAATTACGGGATAATGCCTTTCGTTCAGGAACCAGGCATGCCTGAGGGAGTGAAACAGGAATTGTTTTTTACCGGCTGCAGACCTGATGCGGCCGTTTGCGTCCAGTTTGAAAAACCGGTGTAATTTATTTTCCGCGGGAATTGGTTTTTCATAACCGGGAACCGGATATTCCGCGTTTACCCAGAGGTCTTTTGACCTGGCCAGCACCTGTAAGAAATTTTTTTTCTTTTTTTTTCTCAGGTAATGATAAAACTCCCAGTAGATTGACTTGTTGAGGTAATGCTGAAACGGTTTGCCCTGGTATTCAAAACGGTTCAATGCCTTTTTCAGTTTTGGATAGAAATGAAGAAAAAAGTCTCCGCAGTCATCCTCATTAAGGCCGAATTTTCTTTTGGGATACCTGTAAATTTCAAGGGACAGGTCATTGATATTGATCTTTTCTGTTGTTGACTTGGTTGCTGTTTGCATGGGAATCCTTTCTTTTTTCCCACTGGTATTGCAAACGGCATGCCAGAAAACCGGCGTGATCGGGCCCGTGATTTACAATCATTTACAATTGGCGGTTTGTGCTGGAATAAATAGGGTGAAAAAGTCCGGGCTTTATGACTTTCAACCAGGCACATTTAAAAACTTTTAAAAAATCGGGGTTTTTAGAGGTCCCTGGTAAAAAAAAGTGGTTTTTGGGAATGTCTTTAATTATATTAAACTTACTGGAGGTATCATGAAAACCGGATTTAAACTTTTACTCATCCTGTTACTGATTTTAACTGCTGCCGGCATCCAGGCGCAGGATATCAGGGAAACCCTAATCAAGCTGAGAGATATGTATTATGAATGGGACCGTCTCATCACGTATTATAAAGCTACGCCGTTTAAAACGGTTTTAAAGGAGGATGAATTCCTTCACCAGATGTATATCGCCGCCGAATATTCCAGGGACCTCGTACCCATGCTCATTGATTCCGAAGACGAGGATATGGAAGCGGCGGGGAAAAAATTGAAAAAGGCTTATGCGGATATTGAAAAGTCAAAGAGCGATACCAGCATAGTAAAGCTCAGATACAGGATAGGTTCCATAATCTGCGCTCTCGCCAAAAAACTCAGGGTTGTAGCCAAATGAGCGGTTACCGTGATAAAAAGAAGGGAGCCGTGACAGGCGTGACCGTACCGCATAACCGGACATTTCATGGAGCAGGGGTGCTTCTTACCGTGGTCACCGTTCTTGTTTTATGCGGATGCCAGTCAAATGAACTGAAAACATCAGGCGGTTCGGATAACCTCCGAAGGCTGCCCGTGGTGGGGGCCAGGGCCCTGCCCCGGACGGGTATGACTCCCGATTGGGAAAAACTGTACGACGGTATTGAGCTTTCCAAAGTAACAATGAAAAACCCGCCATTGCGGGTTTATTGTATCCGGATGGATTTAACGGAAAAGGGCATTGAATTGATAGTCTCGGAAGGGATAAAGAATTCGAAATGGGAGGCCCATGCCAGGAGGACAAGCACTTTTTTCAGGGAAAAGAAATGTCTTGTGGCCATTAATGGAAGTATGTTTGAGCCGTACAGAATTACGAAGGAAGGGCAAGGGGTGAACGTGACGGGCGTGTTCGTTTCCAATGGATACGTCTATTCCGATGTAGACGGCAAGTTGTCCGCCGCCGCTCTGGTGGTGACAAAGAAAAATAAATTCTCCATCGAATCGGCGCCCCATTACTACAAGGTTATCAAGTACGCCGTGGGCGGATTGCCTAATTTCCTTTTAAAGGGAGATGCGTGGGGATCGGATGAAGAGACCGACAGGCATCCCCGTACGGCAGTGGGGCTGTCCGGGGACACGAAGTATCTTTACCTGATGGTTGTGGACGGGAGGTCGAAAGAGAGCGTTGGCGCTACCGAACTGGAAGCGGCCGAATGGCTCAAATTTCACGGCGCCTACAACGGCCTGAACATGGACGGCGGCGGTTCATCGGTGATGATCATTGCCGGTAAAAACGGGAAGCCCGTAATACTGAACCATCCTTCCGATTCTAATGGAAATACGGACAGGATTGTGGCCAACCATATCGGTATAGTGCGCAAATAGAACGGGTTAAGGTTAATATCCGGTCAATTCCGACATATCGTACAGTTCGAAATTGCGGTCATCCCTGAAATTGGAAAATGCGAGGATCCGGCCGTCGCTTGACAGGTCCAGACCGGTAGGCTGGTTCCCGGCATCGATTTTCGATAGCACCTTCCGTTCTTTCAGATCTATTATGTAAATTTTACCGTTCACCGGGCTTCGCAGGAGGTACGATTTGGGATTATTGGGGCCCCGGCAGGAAACATAAAGATACCGGTCATCGGGGGATATTTCCATTGAATTGGGATTGTTAAAGACCCTGTAGACATGGACAACCTTGAATGTTTCCGCATCGACGGCATAAATCAGGGAATGAAACATGTCGCTCACGTAACACATCCTGTTATCGCTCGACAATACGACATGGCGCATGGCGGCGGAGGGCCTGTACACCTGCGCCAGTTCTTTCCATGATTCCGTATCGTACTTGTAGAACCGACCCCCGTCAAACGAGCATATGTACAGGAATTTCCCGTCGCTTGACCAGGCAATGCCGCGCGGTACCACTATGGGTCCGAGCTTCCTTTCCAGGTTCCCCGAAGCATAATCGATGATGGAAACGTCATTGCTGGTCCAGTTGGACACGGCCAGTTTTCGCAGCACGGGGGAGTAGGCGAAAAATTTGGGCCACCGGCCATGGCTGTCGATTATTCTTTTTAATTCGGTGTGGAATACATCCTGTAAATTATATTCGATCAGCTTGCCCGTCGTCATTTGGGAGACAATAAAGGAATGCGTCTCCTTGATGAAGAGACCCTCCACAAAACTCTTGTACCGGGTATGCTGCCCGACATCCACATACGCCGTCATTTCAAGATGTTTCACGTCGAAGATCTGAAATCCCTTCCCGTCAAGAAGAACGATGAAGAGGTAATTGTTGTCAGGAGAAAAGATGACCTGCTTGGGCTGGCTGCCGCAGGGAAATATTCCTATCTGCCTTCCCAGGGAGGGATTTTCCTTCTGCCTGAAAGTATACCGTTTGTCCGATGATACATCCAGGTACGTTTCCGCATCCGGATAATCATTGCGTTTTAAAACAAGTGAATGCCGTCCCTGCGTGAGGCGGAGAGTGAGGGGGGTTGTCCCATGCACCCTGCCGTCGATTATTGCTTCAGAAACGCCTTCGATCACATCCACCGTTATCCTGTATGTTTTTTTTGACAGGGTTATTACCGCATTCGCGACCGAGAACGGACTGCCTGAGGAAAAAAACACGGTCATAGGATTGTATCCGTCCCTGTAGGCGTGAACGGTAAGCGAGGGCTGTGAAGCCGTGATGGTGGTGTTGTTCGCAATTATATCGCCGTTATAATAGACGAAGCCGTCGTCAGGAGTAACGGATACTTTAAAGGAATATTGACACGAGATAAAAGAGGAAAGAAAAAAGGAGATCATTATTAATAAGACTTTAATTTGCGGCATATACCTTTTCTGCATGTCGATAATCTCTTGTGCAAAATTACCTTACCGTATAGTCTTTTGTCAAGCATAACTGAAAAGGAGACAGCAATGTCATTTATAAGAGATAAGTATGCTCAGAGAATAGGCGGTGAAAAATTCGGCCTTTCGGGAATGCCTTGTGTCGACTGTACCTTGGGATGATGCCGGTTCTTTCCTCAGATTCTCAGTAACATATGAGGCGGATACAATTGTGGAAGAAAAAATGATTATAGAGGAATTGGTCCCCCGCTTGGAACCTTTTAAATTTTCACCATAATTTGAAAAAAAACGAAATAATCACTTTATTTACAAAAAAGGTATGAATTTATATTCATTTTTCTTATATTTCTTTACAAATTTGTCCTTTTTTGAAAAGTTTTCTTGAATTCTGCATTGGGTGGCAATATATTTTTATACATAAGGTATGAAATTAATTTTTGGCAACAGCATTAATAAACTCTTTGCGTATCTGTTTTTTTACATGGTTTTCAGTGGATTTACCTACCTGTTTGAGTCCTGGCTGATCTATAATTTTTTTTATGCAAAGGAATTCAGTCATTTCGTCACCTATAATATTCATATCTGCTATTATTTTTTATTCTGCATCCTCATGTGGAAAGACCTGTATTCATTGAATTACCATTATTTTCTCAAGTATGAAAGTAAATGGGTGATTTTCAAGAATATATCCGTTACCTTCATCGTCATATTCAACATGGTTTTTTTTATGTTGTTTTTTGACTTTATATTCGGATGGAATTACCTCATTCAGGAATATCTGCTTGAAATATTAGTGACACTTGTCCTGGATACCCTGTTTATTATTCTGGCCCATGTTCTTCAGTTTTTATGGATACATCATCTGGTACGGCTTGGCTTTCTCCAGAAAAATGTTCTCATCGTCGGGGAACCGGATGAACGTTTCCCGATCATGGATTTCTTTGTGAATATCATAAGCACCAATATCTATACGGGAACCCTGTATATGAAAGAAGGACAATTTTACTTCAGGAATCCTGAAAACAAGGAGGTACCCGTTACCCCCGATGCGTTTAAAAAATTGATTTTCAGCCTTAAAATCGGGGAAGTCATGCTGTTCATGAACAGGAACATGGATTCCGAAACGATTTTCAAGATTGTCAATTTTTGCAGGCTTTACAGCATCGGTTATTATCTCGTGCCGGATATTTCCAATCTTCCCAAACGGTCCTTCTGGAAGAGCGATTTTTATTACATTCCCCTGATTGAGAGGTATGCCACCAACAGGGATTCCGTCACATTTATCACTTTTAAACGCCTGTTTGACCTGGTTGTCGCCAGTCTTTCCCTCCTCCTCGTTTTCCCGGTAGCGTTTCTAATTGCGCTGGCCATTAAACTGGAAGACGGCGGTCCCGTGTTTTTTGTCCGCAACCGGGTGGGTAAGAACGGGAAAATCATTAAATTTTATAAATTCCGCTCCATGGTCCCCAATGCGGATGTATTGAAGAATACCCTTTTGAAATACAACATGCGCAAAGGCCCGCTTTTTAAAATGAAAAATGATCCGCGCATTACCCGTATCGGTAAACTGTTGAGACGGCACAGCCTGGATGAACTGCCCCAGTTATTAAATGTTTTAAAGGGAGACATGAGCCTTATAGGTCCCCGGCCCCACCTGGTCAGCGAAGTAGCGGCCTATTCGCATAAGGACGTGATCCGCCTGGACTGCATACCCGGCATTGCCTGTTATCCCCAGATTTACGGAAGGGATACTTTAAGCTTTCGTAAATGGGTCAACATGGACATTCTCTACAGAAAAAAATGGTCAATCGGTTTGGACCTGAACATATTTTTCCGGTGCCTGAGAATTGCCATATTCGTCCGTTAATATCCCGTATTTTGTAAAAGCATGTTCCCTGCAGGAAAATTCCTTTCAGCACCTGTGTAATAATATTCAAACAGGTCCAGGTTTACCAATGGCATTGGATACCCCTTCGATTGTATGAGCAGTGAAAAATAATCGGTTATCATGCTGGAAGAATCCTTCTGGGATTTCACTTTGGACGTCAACAGGTCGGTTATGTTCCTGTCCCAGCTGAAAAACGGCAGCTCAGGCATTTCTATGATGGAAACCCTGCGGCCCGCGGGAATGTCCGCCCTTTCCCGTGCGATATTTATGGCGTCCAGCAGCCCTCCAATTTCATCCGTGAGGTACATTTTTTTTGCCTCCTCCCCTGTCCAGATTCTGCCCTGGGCCGCTTTTTCTATACGCGCCGGGCTTTTGTTTCTGCCCTTCGCCACCTTGTTGACGAACATGCCGTACAGGGATTGCATGCTTTCCGTGAACATCGCCTTTTCCTTAACATCCAAATTCCTGTCCGGGATGGAGAAATTAATGAAGGGGATGACGAGTCCATAGCCCAGGTCCGCGTGGTCGCCTATTCCAATGAAATCGGTGGACAGGCCGAACGTTTTCTTGAATCCCTTGTCGTAAAACCAGCCGCCGGCCACGCCGATGGAACCGGTGAGGGTAACTGGGGAAGTAACAATCGTATTGCCGTACATGGAAACCCAGTAACCGCCCGAGGCGGCCATCATACCCTGTGAAATAATGACCGGTTTCCGCAGATTACACTGGCGGATGGCTTCGGCCACATAATCGCTGGCAAGCGCGTCGCCGCCGGGAGAATCCACCCTGATCACGAGCGCCTCTATCCACGGGTTGTCGGCCGCCTTCTGTATTGTCTGCGAAAGGTTTCTCGCGTTCATCCCGAAATCCATGGCTACGGTTCCTAAGGCGTAAATAACGGCTATAGAGGGCGCCTCCGACCATTCCGTTTCATAGGACAAGAGGTTGCTGTTAAGGTTTTCAGGTGTTCTGAAAGGGAGGTCCCGGCCTTCAATTTCCCTGACGCTGTCTGTTAGTTTTTCGGACCTGCCGATCGAGTCTATAAGTCCGCTTTTAAGGGCTTTTTCCGGATCGAGGAGAACGACGGAATTAATAAGCTCCTCCATTTTTTCGTCCGGTATATTCCTCGCTTCCCTGATCCCATTGAGAACGAGCAGGCGTTCACTCTCAAGAATTGCCTGCCACTGCTCTTTTTCCGCTTCGGACATGGAGTCGCGGGAAATCATTTCGTAAGCGGATTTATATGTAAAAAGGCGCCATTCCTCGAATCCTATGCCGAGTTTTTCCATTGCCTCTTTCAGGTAAGTTGACCCTTTTAAAAAGCCTGTGAAGACAAAACTACCCAACGGGTCCATGACCACCTTGTCCGCTATGCTTGCCAGGTAATACATCCATAACCCGGCCCGGTCTACATAAATGATGACATGTTTGCCCGCTTGCTTAAATTCGGCCAGTTTGTGGCGAATCTCCCAAAGCATTTCCCTGTCGGCGTAAAATCCGGAAATATCGATCGCGATTCCGGCTATGAGGGGATCGTTTTGCGCCGTATCAATCGTTTTCAGCAGGCTGAGAAGGGTCGGCTCATTACTGAAAAAGCCGGACCTGTACTGGCACATACCCTTCAGGTCAAGAAAAAGGTATTCACTGTTTTTCAGGATTGTTTTCTGCGCTGCGGATTCCTCGTATGACCCGGCCCGTGAACCGATCATGATGGAGGGAAAAATTTTACCGTCGTAATGAACCTGCGAGGTAACGCCGAAATTACCGGATGATATTTTAAAACCGACTTCGAAACCGGCATTCCTGGGGAAATATTTACCTGAAAGATACACACCGTCCCAGGGCTGAACCAATGCGCCTACGCTCGCATGCCCCTTGTCCCATAAATCCTCCCACCTGCCTGGTGTTTGAAAGGCGTAATCGGCGAATAGCGTGATTCTGTCAGAGGCCAGCGGGCGTATCCCGAGTGTCAGGGCGGTTTCGTTTTCCGTGAACGCCATGTTCGTTGTTTCCGTCAAACCGATCGAAAGGTATGCCGCGGGCTGGAAGAGAAAACCGGCCGTCATCAGGTTAGACGGGTCTGTAAATTCCGTGCTGCCGCTGTTCCACTCATATCCCGTTCCAAAGCTGAAGGTTTTGGAACCGAAACCCATTGAAAGCCTGTACCGGCCGTACCATACCCCGTCGCCTGTCAATGTGTTGAATGTTCCGAAGCTCAGGTGGGGAACCGCGAAAAACAAGCCCCACGTGTCCGGTGTGAGAAGGGTCTGGTTGTTCAGATACGTCAGGGCATAAAAATCCGGGTTGAGGACATGCGTGAGAGCCGCGGGGTTCAGAAATCCATAGAGCCCCGAATCGTTTCCTTCGGATGGAAGAAGTATAAACGGTGAATGGGAGTGAAAGGAGGGGATTGTGCTTTGGGCCTCCAGGTTGGTTGACAGTATAAACAGGATTAAAAATGAGAACAGTAAAATTTTGATTTTTATCATTATGGTTATACCCTTTCGTTTTGAAATAGTATCAATTATGACTATAAATTTATCACTTGGACAAAAAAAGTCAAATGTAAATGTTGGTAAGAGTCATTTTTATAAGGGATGTTGACTTAAGCCTATTGAAAAGATTATTTTTTAATTACGCGCACTTTTTAATACCAGTGATTTATCCCGGGCGGCCTTTTAAAATTCCGGTTTTAAAAGGTTTTTTTCGGAAAGCCGATTAAAAAGATGGTTTTTAGAGGCGCCCCATTGGATTTATAGTGAAACTGGTATTATACTGAATTTAGAACGGCATCAAGGAGCTTGTATGGACCTCACAATTAAAGAGATATTTGAAAAGGCCTCGGAGCAACACACGGATGATATCCTTTCATTCCCCGATTACCTGGAACTGACCAAAAAAGAGCCCTGGATCACGCGGAATATGTTCCAGCTGCTCCATGACATGATCATTTCCTCGGGGGTGGAGTATTATATAACCCCGGGCAAGCCGATCAAGCATACTTATAAATTCTTCGAAGATGACAGTCTGGTCGGTCTTTATGTTGTCTTTGGCCAGCAAAAGGCCAAGGAGAACCTGGTGGAAAAAATAGACAATGCCAGCCGCGGACTGGAGGCTTCCAAGCGCCTCTGGATTCTGCTTGGTCCGCCGGGTGCCGCCAAGTCCCGGTCCATGGACGGCATAAAGCAGGCGATGAACGTCTATTCCAAGAGGGAAGAAGGCAAAACCTATACCCTTCTTCTCCCGACGGTGGATGAGAGATTGAAGGAAAAGGCGCTTTTCAAGGAAAACGGCATTTATTACCTCCAAAGTCCCATTTATGAACGGCCATTGCAGGTGGTGCCCGTTAACCTTAGAGCCGAGTTTTTGGCGGAAATGAATAAAAAACTCGATCCCAGGGCAAAAAAGGCCTTTCTGCAGAAACATCCGCACTATGACGATGAATTCAGAATTCAAATCGACGGACTCATTTCCCCGTTTTCCGATTTCGTGATCAATGACTTCATGCAGACAAGAAACCTTTCCTTTGCCGAACTCATTCCTTTCCTGAAGGTCAAGAGGATGATCTATGATGCGCGGACAAAAAGCGGCATCGGTTCCTATACACCGAGGGATGAAAAAAGCCAGGAAGCGGGATCATTGGTGGGGAATATTGATTACAGCCTTCTGCCCAGGTTCGGCAGCGAATCCCATCCCCTTGTTCATGACTACAAGGGTGAACTCTGCTGCGGGGCGAACGGGTTCGTGGAAATTCATGAAATTCTGAAGCTTTCCGACAAGTTTCTTTACGAGATGCTCTTTGCCACGCAGGACCGGTTTTTCAAGCCGGAAGGGCAGCCGCCCATACCCTTTAACGGCGTGATCATAGGGCATACGAATTTTCATGAATACAACATGTTCATGGCAAACCAGACTTTCGAGGCATTGAAATCGAGAACGACTTTCATTGAGATGCCCTTATCCGTTCATTTCAAGGACGAGGAAAAAATATATTCCTTCACCTATTCCAATGATCAGAGGAAATGGGATAAAAGCAAAAAGCATACCGTTCATGTGGCGCCGCACAGCCTTCAATTCCTGAGCCTGGCCGCCGTCATGACGCGGTTGTACGAATCGAAGCAGAATCCCAACCTGTCGCTCCTGCAGAAGGCGCTTATATACGCGGGGCGCGCCGACAGCGGCGTTGACAATAACATGGCGCGGACGATCATTGAAGAATTCGAATTCGTAAAACCCTCGGAAGGGACGTTCGGTCTTGACCCCCGTTTTATACAGAACGTTTTCGAGTACACGGAGCATTTCCAGATTGACGAATATGCGGCCAACATCAAACGTCTCAGGGAGGAGAAGGGGGAGCAGGCCCTGCTCACTTCCATCGCGCTGGAAAATCCCTGTGTAACGCCCCTGGACCTGTATGTAAGGATTGAAAACGCGCTCAAGGAATCGTTTGCCACGCAGAAGACGTCCCTGAACCATTACGTGGAAAAAATTCTTCCCCAGGCCAAGAAATGGATATTCGGGCAGATTGCCAGTGATGTCTATTCCGCGATTTTACGCGACGATACGGTCATAGAAACGACATGGAAAAAATACACGGACCATGTGCGTGCGTATGCGCATAACACGACGGTGAAGCACGAGGTGACGCAGGCGGACGTTCAGCCGGACGAAAAATTCATGCAGACCATCGAACAGTACCTGGGAATTCCCGACAAGGATATTTTCCGCAAGGAGTTAAGCGACGCCATTGCAAGCGTCAGTTATTCCGTTCTTTTAAGCGATGAACCTTCGTACCAGAATGCCATCAAGCGGTACGTGTTCGAGAACGAGTTCAAGTCCAGGGAAAACATGAAGCTTCTGGGATGGATTAAAAGCGGAAGCAGCTCGGCCAATGTCAATTCATCCGAGCAGGAGCAGCTGAACGAAACGGTGAAGTACCTGATGAAAAACCAGGGCTATTGCGGGAAATGCGCTTTCCAGGCCCTTACGATAACGGCCAATTCCTCAAGTATCATGGTTTAGGCCTTTTTAAGTTAGTCACGTTGACGGCAATGACGGAGATGGCTATCAAGCCCATCCCGATAACCGGGTAAAGTGAAGGTTTTTCTCCTGGTAAGATAAGCCAGCTCAGGATGGCCCCCGAGACGGGCATGATGAATTTCCAGATATTCAAATACGATACCGTCACTCCCGGTTTTTTCAATAAATGGAACCATATGGAGAAAGCCGCCGCCGACACGAAGGAAAGATAAATGAAAGCCATGTAAAATTCGGGTTCGGTAATGACAACGGGAATTCCTTCGACGAACAGCGAGAGGATTAAAAGAAAAAAACCGCCCGTAAAAATCTGCAGGGAATTGAGGATGACGGGATTCGCCGTTTTATCCGATCTGGCCACCATGATGTTCCCTATTGCCGATGAAAGGCAGCTTATAAGAAGGATGAGAATGCCCGGTAATTCGCCCCAGCCCCTTGAGGAAAACGGCTCTGTTCCCAGGCTCAGTAATACGACGCCGGCCACGCCGAAAAAAAGGCTTATTATTTTGGGAAAAGTCAGTTTATCATTTTTTAAGAGAAAGTGGGCGGTAATTCCCGCCATAACGGGGGAAATACCGGTGGTAATGGCTCCCGTGGCTCCCGATACCAGTGTCATGCCGAAGTAGAAGAAAGCGTACAGGATGAAAGTCTGGAAGATACCGAGAAGAAGAATGGTTTTTCCGTGCCTTTTAATAAAAGCGGGGAGGATTCTGTATTTTCCGTAAAATGGAACGAGAAGAATTCCGGCTAACATGAAACGGAAGGCGGCAAAGCTGAACGGTTGTGAATACTTGAGCCCGATTTTAATGAACGTGAAGGCGGTGGACCAGAGAAAGCAGGCAAGGAGTGCCAGGAGTACCGTTTTTATGGATCTGTTTTCGCTTTTCATCAGGGTGTTCGTGTCTACCGCTGCCGGTTGTATTGGGCGACAATATGGTTTATCGTTTCGGCCATGTTTTTCAGTTCGACAACTTTTTCTATGAAACCGTACTGGACGGCGACCCGTGGCATGCCGGCCACAACGCAGGATTCAGAGTCCTGAGCGAGGGTAATCCCGCCTTCCTTCCGGATAGAGCCTATTTCGCGGGCCCCGTCTTTACCCATACCGGTCATGATCACGGCTATACAATTATTTTTATAAACTTCCGAAACAGAGCGGAACATGACATCCACCGACGGCCTGTGCCCATTGACGGGGGGTTGGTCGGTCAGTTTCACGACATTGGCCAGGGGTTTTGCGGCAACTTCAAGGTGTTTGTCTCCCGGTGAAATAAGGATCCTGCCGTTCTTGAGAAGATCACCGTCTTCGGCTTCCTTGACATCGAGAGTTGTTATCCTGTTCAGGCTTTTGGCGAATTCATAGGTGAACCCGGCAGGCATATGCTGGACCACGATGATGGGTATATTCATGTTTGAATCCAGATAGGGGAGCACCTCACGCAACGCCCTCGGCCCTCCTGTTGAAATGCCGATGGCGATCAGGTCAATGGAGTGCGGGCGTTTCATCGATTCAATGGTTTGCATGATTTCCTGGTGAACGGGAATGTCCATCCGGTTTTCGACAGGTTCTTCCCGGGTGGAGGTTTTGTATTCTTTTTGCTGCAGGTATTTCCCGCCGTAAATTTTAACGAGTTGGGTCAATTCCTTCTCTACTTTTTGGATGTCCTGGGAAATGGAGCCGGAGGGTTTCAGGATAAAATCGGCGGCTCCCAGCGCCAGGGCATCCATGGTAATTTTAGCGCCTTTTTCGGCAACGGATGACAGGATAATGACCGGTATGTCTATTCCCAGCTTGTTGCGTGCTTTCAGGAACTCGATCCCGTTCATTTCAGGCATTTCCAGGTCCAGGATGATGCAATGAACTTCCAGTCTTTCCAGTTTCCTGAGGGCGAATTCCCCGTTCATGGCCGTTGCGGCAATTTCAAATCCTTCGTCATTTTCAAATATTCTGCTTATTAATTTCCGCATAAGAGCTGAATCATCAACTATGAGTACGGAAATAGGTTTTACCAATTTTAAGTCTCCTGGTGGTTCCCGATGTTCTTCTGGTATAATGTAGCCCATTCCGTTTTCAGGAATTTGAACGGGGTTTTCATGCCGAACAACGATTCGGAATGACCGATGAACAGAAATGAAAAATTGGTCATGGCCTTATAAAACCGGTTGACCGTCGACTCCTGCGCCTCGGAATCGAAATATATAAGAACATTTCTGCAGAAGACGACATCGATATTTTTCAAACCGCTTTCGTATTTCAAATTATGATAGTCGAAGTGGACCATGCTTTGAATTTCCTTTTTTACCTGGTAGCCGTCCCGTTTTTTTTCAAAGTACTTTTGCAGATACTTTTCCGGTATTTTGTCCACTTTCTGGGCCGAATAAAAGCTCTCCTTTGCCGTCATCAGGGACTTTAAACTGATATCCGAACCGATAATCTCGATATTCATGTAAGCGGGGAATTTTTCTTTCAAAATCATGGCAACCGTATAGGGCTCTTCCCCGGTGGAGCACCCGGCACTCCATACTTTCAGGAGAGTGTCCTTTTTTTTATTTTTCTGTTCCACCAGGGCCGGTATCACGTAATTTTCAAATGCATTGAAATGGGCCGTATTCCTGAAAAACCGGGTCAGGTTTGTTGTCACCGTGTCAAGGAGAATTTTCATTTCTTCCGGGTTTTGCATGATGAGCTGGTAGTATTCAGAAACATTGGCAAGGTTGGTATTCCGCAGTCTCTCCTTAAGCCGGCTTTCCAGAACGGAGCGATTCATGCTTGAAAAATGTATGCCGCTTTGTTCGTAGATGAGTGAACTGTATAGTTTAAATTCCTGATCCGTTAAATAATTTTCCATCCGGTGTCTTTCTTTTCGGGCTTCCTTAAAAAATATAAGCGATGGTGTGGTGAATGTCAATATTGGATTCAATTTGCGCCTGATTCCGGCAATCTTGACTGGAAACGGCATGTGTGGTAAAGAGGGGCTATGAGTAAGTATATATTTGTAACAGGCGGTGTTTGCTCCAGTTTGGGTAAGGGGGTGGCCGCCGCCTCAATCGGTAACATTCTTGAAAGCAGGGGACTGAACATCCAGATGATCAAAATCGACCCGTATATAAATGTGGATGCCGGAACAATGAGTCCGTACCAGCACGGGGAGGTATACGTCACGGACGACGGGGCGGAAACAGACCTGGATCTCGGGAATTACTCCCGCTTTACCGCTTCCCGGCTGTCCAAGAACAATTCCATTACCACCGGCCAGATCTACAGGGAAGTGATCAGGAAGGAAAGGGAAGGCCAGTATCTTGGTAAAACCGTGCAGGTGATTCCGCATGTAACGGATGAAATAAAACGGCGGATCACGATGGTTGGTGAAGAACAGGGTGTGGATGTGGCCATCGTGGAAATAGGCGGAACGGTGGGGGATATAGAATCCATACCTTTTTTGGAGGCTGCGAGGCAGTTCATTCATGATGTTGGAAAAAACCGGGTTCTTTTTATCCATTTGACCCTTGTGCCGGCTGTAGGCGGCGGGGAATTCAAGACAAAACCGACGCAGCACTCGGCCAAGGCATTGCGTGAAATCGGTATTCAGCCGGATATCCTGCTCTGCCGGGCCGCCAAGCCCCTTTCCGAGGAAATGCGCCGGAAAATATCCCTATTTACCAATGTTGAATTGGATTCGGTTATTTCCGCCTATGATGTGAAAACCACCATTTATGAGATCCCCGTGCATTTTTCCAAACAGAATCTGGATGAAATTGTCGTGCGGAAGCTGAATCTCAAATGCGGCGACACTAACCTGAAAAAATGGGACAATACCATAAAAACGTACATTGAATCCAATAAAACGGTAAGAATCGGAATTGTGGGCAAGTACCTGAATCTCCATGATTCGTATAAATCGATTTTTGAGGCATTGATCCATGCCGGAATCGCCAACAAGGCTAAAATAGAACTCGTCAAGATCGATTCGGAAAATGTGGAAAAAAAGGCCGGAGCGGATTCATGCTTTGAGGGTATTCATGGCATGCTTATCCCGGGTGGCTTTGGGGAAAGAGGTATAGAGGGGATGATCACGGCAGCCTGTTATGCCAGGAACCACCAGCTCCCTTACTTCGGTATTTGCCTGGGAATGCAGATAATGGTGATTGAATATGCCCGGAATGTACTGGACTTCAAGAATGCCAACAGCACGGAATTCGTGCCGCAGGCAAAGTATCCCGTCATCAGTCTGCTGGAAGAGCAAATTGACATCAAGCTTTACGGCGGAACGATGCGCCTCGGAAGAAGCAATTCCAAATTTAAGGAAAACAGCCTGATAAGGCAAATCTATGGACAGGAGTCCGTCGGGGAGCGGCACAGGCACCGGTATGAAGTATCCAATCAATACAGAAAGCAGCTCCAGGAGGGGGGATTGATCATCAGCGGATTAACCCCGGACGAAGAGCTGGTCGAATCCGTAGAATGGCCTTCGCATCCATGGGGCATCGGTGTTCAATTTCATCCTGAATTCGTATCAAAACCCACGGAGCCGCATCCGCTTTTTAGCAGTTTTGTAGCCTATTCTCTTGCATTTTCGGATAAAATAAAGAAATAATGGAAGAGAAATGATTAATTTATTTTTTAAAAGCGGTATCCTTGCGGGACTTCTCTCCCTTTTTCTCATGGGATGCAGTCTGGATTACAGCCAGGCCATTCTGGACGAGGATTTATCCGAGAAAATTCCTGACACGAGTTTCAATGATTTCAAGGATATCAAGGTAAAAGATAATGTGATCGTGAACAAGCTGGAAGCTGCGAGGGCGGAGATGTTCGGAAGGCTTAAAAAAACCGTTTTTTATAATCTTCATTTTATTCAGCTTGATAAAAAGGGGACTGTTTTAACGGAAGGCTGGGCAGACCAGGTTGTCCTGCATGCCGATACGGACAATGCCGAAATGACGGGGTCCATCCGGTTTTATTCCGCCAGCGATGAAATATCCATAAGCACTGAAAATTTATTCTGGGAGAACGATACAAAAAGGCTGTATTCGAATCCTGAAAATGAAGTGCATCTTGAGACAAATGACGGGTCTTTCATTTCGGGGAAGGGTTTTGAAGCGTTTCTCAATAAAAGGATCATTACCTTTCAAAAAGGTGTAACCGGCAAATATGTAATCGAGGAAGAATCTGATGAGAAATAACTGGCTTGCTTCGGGCTTTATCCTTTTTTTAATCCTTACCACGGGGCTTTTCGCCGAGGAAATTTCCTTTTCCGGCGACAGCATGAAAACCCTGTTGTCAAAAGGAAAAGAGAGGACCGTGTTAACGGGAAATGCGCAGTTTCAGTCCGAGGACAGTTTTATAAAAGCCGATAAAATCGAATTATACGGAAAGGATTTCAAATATTTGCGATGCGAGGGCGGCATCCGGCTTGTCAACAACAAGGAAGAAATTGAAGTTTCCAGTGAAAAGGTTTTTTACAACAGGAAGGAGAAATTCCTGAGGGTCCAGGGAAACGCCGTTATGGAGGATAAAAAAAACGAGGTCATCGTTAAGGGCGGGATCATAGAGAACTGGGAAGAGAAAAAACTGGCTATAATACAGACGGGCGTCAGGATTCTGAAAAAAGACATGGTCTGCAGGGCTGAATTCGCCAGGTACCTGCGTGATGATGAAAGGCTTGAGCTTTCCGGTTTACCCGTGGTAATCTGGAAAGGGGATGAATACAAGGCCATCAAAATTTATGTGAACTTGAAAACCGACGAGATACTGCTGGAAGGGAATGTCAAGGGCGAGGTCCTGTGGGAAGATGAAGAAGATGAACAGAAAAAAAAGGATGAGCAGTAAATCGGATATAACAGGCGGCATACATGTCGGATGAATTGATGAAAAGCGTGCTCACGGTGGAAAACCTGTCCAAGAGGTTCGGGAAAAAAACGGCCGTTAAAGGGGTCAATTTTTCCATGCATGTCGGGGAGGTAGTGGGACTCCTCGGCCCGAACGGTGCGGGTAAAACGACGATTTTTTACATGATTGTCGGTTTTATCAAGCCTTCAGAAGGGTATATATTTTTAAATGATAAAAATATTTCTATTTTGCCAATGTATAAAAGGGCGCACGAGGGGATATCCTATCTGCCGCAGGAACCTTCCATTTTCAGACGATTGACCGTTGAAAAGAATATATGGGCCATTCTTGAAACGCGGAATGACCTGACTCCGGGCGAAAAAAAAATGCGGCTGGACCAGCTGCTCGATGAACTGGGGATACGGGATATCAGGAAGCAGAAAGCCACGACGTTGTCGGGCGGAGAAAGAAGGCGGACGGAAATCGCCAGGGCACTCGCCATACAGCCGAAATTCCTGCTTCTTGACGAACCTTTTGCCGGGATAGACCCCATTGCCGTCAAGGAAATCCAGACAATAGTGGAAAGCCTTTCCTCAAAAAAAATAGGCGTGCTGATTACGGACCACAATGTGAGGGACACCCTGAAAATAACGGACCGCGCCTATATTATCAACCTGGGTGAAATTATCGTGCATGGGTCGAAGGAAGAACTACTGAACAGTCCTGAAGCCAGGGCCATTTATTTGGGTCATGATTTCGAGATGTAATGTTCCCCGGACCGGGATTTTCGCATTGGGAACATCCATATTATTGTTAATTATCATATAGTAAAATTCGTCAAAGAATAAACCGCCGTATTTCGGAATGGTGATTGTGTGCCGCATAATGACCGGATATGGAGCCGGTGGGGGAAAAAAAGCTTTTTTTAAGGTTTTTTTAACGCTAAATTTGTAATTTTATGCCTTGAAAATGGTTACTAATAGTGAGTTCCAAAAAACGATTGACAATTTGGGGTTCATAGGTCAAAATATATTTAGGGCATAAAAATGTTGAATTTATCGTGCGTTACAGCAATAAGCCCCGATAATTTCAGTATTTCCAACCCGGAAAACAAATCGGTAAAATCGTTTTTCGAGATGCTCTTAAAAGAGGTGTGAATGCAGGTTCAAAAGCCGATTATGCGGCAGGAACAAAAATTAAAAATGACTCCGCAGCTTTACCAGGCCATACAGATAATGTCATTGCCCCTGCTTGATCTTCTGCATAGAATTCAGGATGAAATTGAACAGAATCCGGCACTTGAAATATTGAAAGACGGCCCGACTCTTTCTTATGAAGAGGAAGCGGCTGAAAAAAATACCGAGGAATATGATTATTTCGAGGGAACAAGCGATCCCGGTTTTACAAATAAATATTCCGGAAACAATGGGGAGGACCTGAAAAGAAAATTTATCGAGGGGACCATTTCCAGGCTTGAATCCCTGCAGGAACACCTTCTCTGGCAGTTGCGGGTTCAACCCATACCCAAGGAGTGGTTGAGAATCGGTGAAATTGTCATATCCAACCTGGACGAAAACGGATTTTTCCTGCAACCCCTGGAGAAAATAGTAAAGCTCCATGAACTGGATATCTTGAAAAAAGTCATTAAAATCATCCAGACATTCGATCCCGTGGGCTGCTGTACCCATGATTACCGTGAGGCATTGCTTGTCCAGATTGAGAATCACCCGCACCCCTTAAAATACAGCTACGAACTGGTGGAATTGTACCTGGACCTGGTTGAAAAGAAAAAATACAGGGAAATTGCGCAAAAACTTGAAATCGAAGCGGATGATGTATTGAAGGCGGTCGATTTTCTTAAAAATTTCGAACCGCTTCCCGGCAGGAATTTTACTTCCGAGCAGCCGAAGTATGTTGTCCCGGATGTGATGATCAAGCTGAAGGACGGAGAATTCGTTCTTATTCTCAATGATGAAGAAATACCGGTTCTGGGGATCAATCCTTTTTTTACCGATCTTATGGGGCGAGAGAAGCTTCAGAACAAGAAGGATGTGAACCAGTTTGTCAATACGAATATAAAAAGCGCGCGCTGGTTTATCCAGGCCATCAATAAAAGAAATGAAACATTACTGAACGTGTGCCGGGCCATAATAGAATGCCAGCGTGATTTTTTCAGGAAAGGTCCCAAGTATCTCGTGCCGTTGACGCTCAAGGACATAGCCAAGGAAATAGGTGTTCATGAAGCGACCATATCCCGCATAACGACGGAAAAATACATACAAACGGAATGGGGCATATACGAACTGAAATTTTTCTTTTCCAATGCCGTTTCCGGTGATCAAAATACCAATTTTTCAAAACAGGGGGTAAAACACATAATAAAGGAAATCATAGAAAATGACGGAACAGAAAAGCATTTGTCGGATAACAGGATAGCTGAAATACTTTCCCAAAAAGGCATAAAAATAGCGCGAAGAACCGTGGCAAAGTATAGAAAAGAATTGGATATTATGTCATCTTATAACAGGTAGATTTATGGATAGTTATATCTATAAATCCACTTATATTTGATTGCGCTGTTTATAATCGTAAGGAGGAATCATGAATTTAGAAATCAGTGCCATACATTTTGATGTAACCGATGAGATAAAGCAGTACGTTGAAAAAAAATTGCATAAAATAGAATTTGCGAAAGAATATATTATTGACCTTATTTTCAAGTTTATCAAGGAGAAATCTGATTATAAAGTGGAAGCAAACGTCAACTTCAGGTGGGGAAATTCCGCTCACGTTGAAATTAACAGTTTTGACATGTACGAAGGCATAGATAAACTTATCACGAAAATAGAGCAGAAAATAAACAAGGAAAAAACAAAAATTCAGAAACATCAGTAATATGAGGCTACCTGCTGAAGTTACAGGTTTTTAGAGGTGTCCTATGGAAAAATTTACAGTACTCGATTTACTCCAGCTTGACCTGAAGGAACATGATGCCCTGAATTTGAAATGCATCGCGGGACGCCCCGGGCTCATCCGCGAAATCACGGTGCCTGAAATTGACCGGCCCGGCCTGGCCTTGTGCGGCTTTTTTGAAAATTTTGCCTATAAAAGGATCCAGGTATTCGGGAGGGGCGAGAATTCTTACCTGGCCAAACTGGAGAAAGACGGGAATATGGAAACGGTTGTCAAAATATTCCAGTATGAAGTGCCCTGCTGTATATTTACGTACGGATACAAGCCAAGTAAAACCATACTGGACCTGGCCGAGAAATTGAAATGTCCCGTATTACAGACGGATCTCGCTTCTTCGGAATTTTCAGCGCGTATCATAAGGGTCCTCTCCGACGTGTTCGCACCGCACCAGACCGTTCATGGCGTGCTTGTAGAGGTATTCGGCGTCGGTATACTTATCAGGGGTGACAGCGGCGTGGGAAAAAGTGAAATTGCCCTGGAGCTCATTGAAAGGGGGCACCGGCTTGTCGCCGACGACGCCATAAACATACGGTGTGTCAGCGGCAATATTTTATTCGGCAAGGGAGCAAGCGTGGTGATAAGCCATCACATGGAAATAAGGGGACTCGGTATCATCAATATTACCCACTTATTCGGTGTCGGCGCCATCCGTGACGAGAAAAGAATCCAGCTCGTTGTTCAGCTTGAAGAATGGGATGCCAATAAAATCTACGACAGGATCGGCAGCGAGGAAACAACGGACATACTTGATGTGAAGGTGCCTTTTCTCGTTATACCGGTCAAGCCGGGCCGTAATATCCCGATCATCATAGAAACCGCGGCAATGAATGAAAGACTCAAGCGGATGGGATATCACTCCACGAAGGAATTCAGCCGGAATGTGATGAATTGGCTTGAAACCAAAAGCGCCAGGACTTTCTTTCTCGAAGAAAAGCATTTATATAAATAATATGTTGATAGAGAGAAGCGTTATATAAATAGAATGTAGTTAGTTAAAAACTATATAACTATATTGCTTGCGATAATATAAAGGTATCAGGGGTTCCCAGTTAGGATGACAGAAAAAAAAGTGACTATCAAGAACCGGGCCGGTATTCATGCCAGGCCGGCAGCTCTTCTGGTTCAAACAGCCAGCAAGTTTGCCTCTAAGATTCTGCTGGAGAAGGGATCCGAACAGATAAATGCCAAATCGATTATGGGAGTAATCAGTCTGGGCGCCACTTACCAGACGGTATTGAAAATTATAGCCGATGGTTTGGATGAAAAGGAGGCTGTGGAGGTTTTATCCCGTCTTTTCGACAATAAATTCGAGGAAGAGTAAGTTGAATTTTGCGTGTGTGGTAAAGGAAACCCGAAAATCCTCTTTAACCCCGGTCCTGATGCTTGTATTTTTTTTCGGCTGCTTTTCAATCCCTAAAGTTTATCCGCTGTTCAATACGGTGTTGTCGGCAAGAATGGACAATTTTGAATTAAAGGTGACGGCGGCACTTGAGTGGGATGAATCCCAGGAATTCATCCCGAGTCTGAACGATGGATTTAAAAGTGAAATCTCCTTCCAGTTCAGGCTTTACAAGAAAGCAAAAGGCCTGTTTGCCTTCCTTGGGGACCAGCTTATTCTTGAGAAAGAGGAGTCGTATACGGGATACCGGGATTTCTTTTCGCAGACATATGTTATTCAAAAGAAAAATTCCGGTTATTCGGAATACGGATCGATCTTTGATTTCCTGAAAAATTATTTCGTGATATCGAATTACCGTCTGGCGGAGATCAACCGCGATAATTTCAGCGAGTACTATGTCCAGGCCAGGATAGGACTCTCACCGGTTAAATTTGAACCCCCGCTGCATATCATTACACTGTTCGGTTCAATGAACCTGACATCGGGCTGGATAAGGTCCGATATCAATGCAAGCGAGGGATTGTAGAAAATAATGAAAATACGCCTGTCCCGCAGTTCCACGCCCACAGGTCTCATTGTCCTTACCCTTTTTTATATTTTACTTATAGGCCTGATCCTTTTTTTCTCTCAACAGATATTATCGAACATCATTCTGGCCAATCCCCTGATTAATTTTGTTATTATAGCCGCTTCAATCATTCTTCCCCTGATTCTGCTGGGCGCTATCGTGGTCAATATTGTCAAGCTGATCAGGGAGCGGTCTGTAAGACGGCCGGGGGCGCGGCTCAAGACGCGTTTGATCCTGTTTTTCGCGTTTGTCGCCCTTTTTTCGCTGATCCCGCAGGCCATTCTGTCCATCACCTTCATTAATTCCAGTATTAAATTCTGGTTTGCCATTCGTGTTGTGGATGCGCTGGAAGGCGGGCTGCAGGTTTGCCTGGATTATTATTCGGACCGGGTGGAAAATTTAAAATCGTTCATGGACAGCCCGGTTTTGCCTTATTTCTTTTCGGACCTCGGGCATGACCCCGGCGCCGCGTTTAAACGCATATCAAGTGTTAACCCGTCCCTGAACATGATACAGGTTTTCACCGAAGGCGGCAAAGAACTTTTTTACAGGGGAGATTCCCCAAAGGCGCGAATAACCGATTTTAACCAGGTAAGGGGGAAATCCGGGTTTTTACCCAGGGAAGAAAAGGAAGATTTGAGTATATTAAGGGCAATCATTCCAGCTGCATCCGGCGGCCGGAATTATTATGTCATCGTAGGAACGATTTTAAAACAGGAATTCAATAATTACGCCAAGAGCATCACCGCCGCTCGCATTGCATTCAAGCAGCTTGATAATTACAAGGACGTTTTCGGACTGGTGGTCGTTATATTTTATATTATTTTTTCGTTCCCCATTTTCCTGCTGTCGATCCTGGTGAGTTTCCTGTTGACCGACGAAATTATCCGGCCGATCGTTCACCTGGAGGATGCCATACAGCGCGTGGCCGAGGGAGATTTTTCCTACCGCGTGCTTATAAAGGCGAGTGATGAGCTTTCCATTCTCGTCAATTCCTTTAATACGATGGTGGCGGAACTGGAAGCGTCAAAAAAGAAACTGGTGCATGCGGAACGGCACGCCGCATGGCAGGAAATCGCCAAAAGGCTGGCCCACGAAATCAAGAATCCCCTGACGCCGATCAGGCTCTCGGCAGAAAGGATTCTGAAAAAGTATCATGGCGACCGTGAGGGCTTTGAATTAATGCTCGATTCTGCCATCTCCGCCATTATAAACGAGGTGAATAACCTGGACCGGCTTTTAATCGAATTCAAGGAATTCACCCGCCTGCCGGATTTGAAAAAGGAAAAGGTGAATTTGAAGGATCTTTTCGCGGAAGTAGCCGAAATATACAGGAGCGTTTCACAGAATGTTACCATTGATCTGGATTTACTCAATGAATCGGTCGTACTTAACATAGATCCGAATCAGATAAAACATGTCATAGGCAACCTGTTCAAGAATTCCATCCACGCCATGCCGGAGGGCGGTAAAATAGTGGTAAACGGCGATGAGGTGCGAAAGGGCCTTTTAAGGTATTTCAGGCTGCAAATTATGGACACGGGAACCGGTATTGATGAAGAGTACCGTGATATGATATTTAATCCTTACTTTACCACTAAAAAAGATGGTACCGGTTTGGGATTATCTATTGTAGAAAGGATAGTTTTTGATCATAATGGAAATATATGGTTCGAAAGTAAAAAGGGAGTGGGAACAACTTTCTTTATCGATCTCCCGTTCGGAGAATAGAATAACGGCACAGGGGAGTTTTTTTTAAAGAGGCCTTGATGACTGCAATATTAATTATAGATGATGAACCCGGAATCAGAAACGTTTTAAAGGATGTACTGGCCGATGAGGGCTACAGGATTTTTCTTGCCGAGGACGGTATAAAGGGATTAGGCGTTCTTGAAAGGGAAATGGTAGACCTCGTCATTCTGGATGTCTGGCTACCCAACATGGGCGGTATGGATGTTTTAAAGAAAATCAAGGAGGAATACCAGGACCTCGAGGTCATCATCATTTCCGGGCATGCCAACATCAATCTCGCCGTCAAGGCGGTAAAGATGGGGGCGTTTGATTTTCTTGAAAAACCGTTATCACTTGATAAAACGATCACCGTAGTGAGAAATGCCCTTAAAATAGAGGATCTGAAACAGGAAAACAGGAATTTGAAAAATTCACTGGTGATGGAAGAACGGATGATAGGGAACAGCCCGGGCATTATCAAGATCAGGGAATTGATAGATCAAAGTGCGAAATCCAGTTCCCGGATCATGATTTTGGGGGAGAACGGCTCCGGCAAGGAGCTTGTCGCCAAGGAAATTCACAGGAAAAGTGACCGGGCAAAAGGGCCGTTTGTAGAGGTGAATTGCGCCGCCATACCTGAAACCCTCATTGAAAGCGAGCTCTTCGGGCACGAGAAAGGCGCTTTTACCAACGCCGTGGCCACGAGAAAAGGTAAATTTGAGCTGGCCCACAAGGGCACGCTCTTCCTTGATGAGATCGCCGATATGTCGTTAAGCACGCAGGCCAAGGTATTGCGGGCCGTTCAGGAACAGAAATTTGAACGCATCGGGGGTGAAAATACCTTGTCCGTGGATATCAGGTTCATCACCGCAACGAATAAAAATATTGAAGAAGAGATAAAGGCGGGGCGTTTCCGCGAAGATCTCTATTTCCGGTTGAATGTTATTCCGATTTTTCTTCCTCCCCTGAGGGAAAGAATCGATGACATGGAAGAACTGGTCGATTATTTTATGAAGAAATTCAAAAAGGCCTCGTTGCCGGAACCGCGTTCTTTTGACCCGGGAGCCATGGAATTTTTAAAGAAATATGACTGGCCGGGGAACATAAGAGAATTGAAAAATTTTATTGAACGTATTAACATTATGTCAGATGAGGAAATAATTTCCCTGGGTACGGTTGAAAAGTACCTTTTCAACAAGGAGGTGCTTGAGAAGGACACTGTTGCTGGTGAGTACGACTCCATGAAGCTGAATGACGCAAAGGATTATTTTGAAAAGGAATTCATATTGAGGAAGCTGAAGGAGAATGATTACAATATCTCTAAAACGGCACAGGTTTTGGGGATATATCCCAGCAATTTGCATGGGAAAGTCAAAAAGTTTGGCATTAAAGTCAAACGGTGAAAGGTGGCCTTATGAAAAAAAATCTTACACCGCGTCAGAATGAAATTTTCACTTTTATTAAATCATTTATCGGTGACCATAAATATCCGCCGACGTTCCGGGAGGTGGCGGATAATTTCGATATTTCCGTCAAGGGAAGTTATGACCACATCAAGGCAATCGAGAAAAAAGGCTGGATAAAATGCATTCTGTCCAAATTCAGGGCCCTGGAGGTCATGGATGATGAATCATCATCCGATGACGAGCCTGTGAAAAAAGTCCCGCTTCTCGGGAACGTGGCCGCCGGGAAACCGCTTTTAGCCGCGGAAAACCTTGATGGTACAATTGATGTCCCTTCGCAGTTCCTGGGGAGCGGCATTCATTTTGCCCTGAACGTCAAGGGTGACAGCATGAAGGACGCCGGAATACTGGAAGGGGACATTGCCGTCATCCGCCAGCAGAATGATGCCGAAAACGGCCAGATCGTAGTTGCCATGTTAGATGACTCGGTGACTCTCAAGAAACTGTATAAAGAAACGAACAGGGTCAGGCTTCAATCCGCGAACCCGCGTTTTTCACCCATCTATACAACAGATGTAAGAATTGTAGGCAGGCTTGCCTGTGTCATAAGGTCCTATGCTTAACGATATGTCCCTGTTTCTCCTTCTTGGGCCGGAAGAGGGGGAGAAAGGCCTTTACATCCAGAAACTCGTAAAAAAAATCGGCAAGGCGGCCGGTGAGAAACCGGAGATTCAAAGGTATTATTTTTTTGAAGCCAAACTGCCGGACCTGATATCGAAGCTGTTGACCGGTTCCCTTTTTTCACAATATATCATCATGATCCTTTCCGGCGTGGAGCAGGTTAAAAAACAGCAGGATCTGAATATACTTGTGGATTATCTCAAGAATCCGAACAGGAAAACCACCCTTATACTGGTATCGGAAAGCATAGGGGAAGTCAGCAGGAAAATTTCCGATGCCATACCGGCGTCGAACCGTGTCATTTTCTGGGAGCTCAATGAGAGCCAGAAGAGGAACTGGCTTTTCACTTTCTTCAAACAACGGCAGTTTAAAATTGAACCCGACGTCCTGAATTATCTTCTTGAGGCGGTGGAAAACAATACGAAAGACCTGAGAACGGAATGTCAAAAACTCGTCACCTACTATAAGCCGGGTTCAATGATAACCCTGGATGACATTGAATCGCTTGTTTTTCACAGCAGGGAGGAAAACCCTTTCACGCTTTTCGAAAGGTTCGCATCACGCGATTTTGTGGCCGCCCTGGAAACATTGGATAAAATTTTACTGGCCGGCGAGGTAACCTATGCGGCGCTTTTAAGCGGGTTATTATACCAGATCAGAAACCTGATGGCGTTTAAACAGTTGAGCCTGGAGAATTTTTCCAGATCGGAACTTTTTGCCCGTTTGAATATTCGCTTTAAAAAGAGCCAGAAGCTTTTTCTGGAGGCGGATAAAAATTATTCTTACGCGGATGTGAACGGCGTCCTTATACTGGCCCTGGAAACCGAAAAAAAACTGCGTTCGGAAAGGGCGGAAATTCATAAAGCGCTTTTAAAAATTTTTTTATATCAGAGTATTATGCGGGGAGGGCGGACACCCTCTGTTGACAAAACCGGATGGTACGGGGGAGGATAATATGGGTAAAGGCAAGCGTTTTTTTGTCAGTATCAATATAGGTATTTCCACTGCTTTCATTCTCATCATAGTGATTACCAGCGTCGCCTTGAGCATCCTGTCTTTTTTCACCGTTAAGCAGGCCATGCGAACAGACCTGGTAAAACGGATGCATGACATCCTTGCAATGGGAATTCCTGCAATCGGCGGAGATGACCTGATTACGATCGATTCACCTGCGCGGGAGGGAACGGAGGCATACAAGAGAATATTCAACTCCCTTTCCTACCTGAGGGAGAATGCTACCGACGTAAGGTATGCATACACCATGAAACTGAACGATAAGGGGGAATACGCCTTTGCCGTTGACGGCGACCCGGATCCTTCTTCCCGTGCGGACATAGGGGAAGTTTACTCGGATGCCACCCGGGAGATGGAGGATGTGTTCCGGAACAGGGACGGGATCTATATAGAGTCGAAATTCGCCGAGGATGAATGGGGTGTGTGGATATCGGGATACGCGCCGGTTAAAACAGCCGGCGGTGCGTTTGCCGGCATACTGGGAATCGATATTTCCGCGAAAACGGTTCTGGATTATGAGAACCAGGTACTCCTGATAATTATGCTTATTACGGCAGGGGTCATTGTTTTCGGAATTCTGATCTCCATGTTCCTTTCCAGCAGGATTACCAGTCCCTTGAGCCTTCTCGAAAAGGACATAAGCCGGATCCGGGAATACCGGTTTGAGGACACACTCAATCTGAAAACGGTATTCAGGGAAATCAAGAGCATTGACAACACGGTTGACAATGTCAAGGCCAGTCTGCGGTCGTTTCAGAAGTATGTACCTTCGGACCTCGTGAAGCAGCTGATTGCACTCAAAAAAGAAGCGGTTTTGGGCGGGGAGAAACGTGTTTTGACAATTTATTTTTCGGATATAAAGGATTCCACCACCTTCGCGGAGTCGATGAAACCCGAGGAATTGATAAAAATTCTGGCCAAATATTTTTCAGGCATGACGGAGACCCTGATTAATAACAAGGCCACCATTGATAAATACATAGGTGATTGCATCATGGCTTTCTGGAATGCCCCCCTGGATGTGGAAAAACATGCGTATTACGCCTGTGAAGGCGCCCTGGCCACCAAGGAATTTTTAAGGAATTTCAACAGGGAGTTAAAGGAGCGGGGCATCATGGAATTGTCCACACGGATCGGAATCAATACGGGCGAAGTAATCGTGGGGAATATTGGATACGAGCGCAGGTTCAACTATACGGTGATGGGTGACCCGGCTAATGTGGCCAGCAGGATGGAAGGCCTGAACAAACATTACGGTACGGGGATTCTTATTACGGAAAACACGTATAAGGAAGTGAAGGATACCATGGCGACCAGGCTTATTGACAAGGTAATCGTAAAAGGCAAAACGGAAGGACTGCGCATCTATGAATTACTGGCCTCAAAGGCAAAGGTTCAGCCCGGGACACTCAAACTCATCCAGTCCTTTAACTCGGCCATAGAACTATACTTCGCCAAGCAATGGAAGGGAGCGGCACAGAGTTTTGCCGGTATTTTAAGGGAAAATCCGGATGACATGCCTTCAAAAATCCTCATGGCGCGGTGCAATGGGTATGTCCAAAATCCTCCGCCTCCGGACTGGGATGGAATATACGTTCTCAAGAGTAAATAAGGGACAGAGGAGCCGATATGGTCTTGCTGGACCTCAGCCTGACTGACCCCAAAATCATTACCGACGCTGATGAAAATGACGGGAAAGTTGTGTGTGTCAGGTGCAAGACCTCCATATCCGACAAGAAATATATGATTACCGTCACGGGTGATTCTCCGTTCCATACATTCACCAATCCGCACGGTTTTTCATTCAACATCATAACCTTCGGGTATTGTGAAAACGTGATGGAGGTGTCCGAACCGGTCGGCGAATATTCCTGGTTTCCCGGGTACCTGTGGTCCATCCTTGCCTGCAGGGAATGCCATGAGCATCTTGGCTGGAGGTTTTCCGGGGATGTGGGTGAGGTCAATCAATTTTTCGGTTTGATCAGGGAAAAGCTGATCTTTCCTTTGGGAGAGTGAGGAAAATCATGTATAATAAACCAATAATATACCTCCTTTTCATCCTGCTCATCACTTCCAGTCTTGCTTGCGAGAAACTTGATTACAGGGATGAAATGCGCGGTTTCGTCAAAGATTTAAGCCGTTATGCCAAAAAACTGAAACCGGGATTCATCGTCATTACGCAGAACGGCAATGAACTGCTGGATACAGAAGACACATCGTATTTGAATGCTATTGACGGGGTGGCGCAGGAAGACCTGTTTTACGGCTATGATGATGATAATGTGCCGACAAGGGAGTCGGATTCCGAATACCTGTTAAGATATCTTGAATTGGCCAAAAAGGCTGAAATCGGGATTCTTGCAATCGACTATTGTTCCAAAAGGAAATACATGGATGATTCCTATGCCAGAAATGCAGGAGAAGGTTTTATCTCCTTTGCGGCTGACAGCCGTATGCTTGATAAGGTACCCGGTTATCCTTTCAAGCCTTTTCATGTGAACGACGGCAATGTAGGCTCTCTTCCTGATGCTGAAAATTTTTTATACATGATCAATCCGGGAAAATTTGACGAAAAACATTTGTTTATCGAAGCATTAACATCAAAGAATTATGACCTGATAATAACGGATCTTTTTTTCAATGAAGACCCGCTTTCGAAGAAAGATATTGCCGTGCTGAAAAAAAAGGCCCGTGGGAAAAAAAGGCTGGTTATCTCTTACATGAGCATCGGTGAAGCGGAATCGTACAGGTATTACTGGAAAAACGGATGGAAGCAGCACCCCCCTTCCTGGCTGGATGAGGAAAACCCGTATTGGAAGGGGAATTTCAAGGTAAAGTACTGGATCGGTGAATGGCAGGCGGTAATATACGGAAATGAGGATTCGTACATCAAAAAAATAATCGATGCCGGCTTTGACGGCGTTTACCTGGATATTATTGACGCGTTTGATTATTACGAAGGGAAACAGGATTGATTTCCGTCATTTTATACTGTATAAATTCTGGCATTCAATGAAGAGAGGGTCTTTTTGAAGAAGGTTTATGAATTCTTTCTCATAGCTTTCAATGTCCTTTTCGGAAAGACATGTATGGGGAATGATTTGATGGAGCAGCTTTTCCCCGTATGAGGTGAGTTTACCGTACCCCAGCTTGCTAGTCAGCAGGTTGGCGATGGACACGTAAATGATGATTGTCTTGTGCTTGCTTGTTATATTCGGGCTGTTGTGCTCCAGTGCCACGTCTACAAAAAGGTCGGGAAAATTCCATTTTTCAAAAAGGGCGGCGCCGCTTAATTTGTGATTGGCCTCAAACATTTTTTCCTCGTATTCCTCGCAGGTTTCTTCACCCGTTTCCTGCAGCTTGAGTACCTCCCCGTATTTGTCCCTGTCTGAAGTAAAGAGAACGGCCTTGCCCATGTTGTGAAGCAGGCCGCAGAGGAACGCGTTTTCCGACGAGGACCGCATATTGCATCTGTTCATGAAGCTTTTGGCCAGGAAGGCCGTTATAATGGAATGCGTCCAGAATGATTTGTAAAAGGAGGTATTTTTTTCACCCTTGAGAAAACTGGACGCCGTGACGAGTAAAACAAGGCTTTTTATGTTTCTGAAACCGAGTAACGTGATGGCAAGCTGAAGTGATTTGATTTCGTGCGGCCTCGCGTACAGGGCCGAGTTTGCCACTTTCAGGATTTTAGTGGTAAGGCCGGGGTCCAGCTTGATGATATTTTCCAGTTCCTTGAACGATATGTCGAGTCCGTCTTCCGCCAGGTTCATGACCTTTGTGGCTACCTCCGGATTGATGGGTAATTTATCGATGTGGTTCAATAATTTCTGGTTGATTTTATTGTGCAACATATCCTTGTGTCTTGGATTAAAATTATAATATTTTTTCCTTTTTGTAAACTGATCTTGCACGGGCTCCCCTCTTTTTATATAGTTTTACTTGAGTTAAAATGAAATTGTCAAAAACGTTCAGGCATTTTGGGGAAATCACCCTGATGGCGCTTGTCATCACGGCGATTAATTTTTTTTTTCCGGATAACCCCGGTTTTCTAAATTCCGTAATCAATCCCTACCTGTTTTTTGCCCTGTTTGCATCGGTTTATTACGGATTATATAAAGGTCTTTACAGCGCCGTTCTCATGGTTTTTCTGGTTGCGCTTCCTTTCCCGTTTATACGGGTTGCCTATTGGCCTGAACTGGCGGTAACGGATTACTGGCGGGATTTGGCGGACAAGGCCATGATACCGGGAATCATGACTCTGCTGGGTATTATCATTTTCGGTGCCGTCAGGGATTCTTCCTTCTCCAGGATACAAAAGCTTAAGGCCCGCCTGAAAACCATCAGCAGGGAAAAGGGTATTTTAAAGAGGGAAACGAATGCCCTGAAACTGGTGAATGCCGAACTGGATGGCCGGGTCCTGACACAGGAGGATTCCATCATCGCCCTGTACACGCGTATCCACGGCCTTTATTCCCTCAGTCTTGAAAAGGCCCTGGATGCCCTCGTGGAGGCGGTCGAGCGGTTTGCCGGTGCCACCAGCTGTTCCATATGGGAATATAAAAAGGAATACAAATACCTGATCCTCAAGGCCCATACCCGGTCAGAGGATTACGTATTCCGGGGAATGACTTTAATGGCTGATGACTGTATTGAGGGGTGGGTGGTCAGGAATAACATCCTGTTCTCCGCTAAAATGCTTATAAAGAATGAAGGCATAAAAAAAATGGATACAGGCCGGAATCTTTTTACCGTTCCCATCCTGGCCGGTCATAACATATGGGGTGTGTTGAATATAGAGGAACTGCCCTTTGAAAAATATAATCTCTATACGGAAAAGCTGCTTCTTCTCATCATGGCCCTGGCGGGGCCTGCACTGGACAGGGCCATAGAGTATGATACTTTTGCCGTCCACGAGGCCGTGCATCCCGTTTCGGGTTTGCCGGCGTTTTCCCAGTTTTTCGTCATACTGGAAACGGAATTAAACAGGGTGAATATTGAAAAGCAGACCCTTTCCATATTCATCCTCGAATTGACCAATTACCCGGAACTGGCCGGCGAACTTGGCAAGGAGCTTGTTTTCAGGTTTTATACAGGCCTCTCTGAATCCATTAAAAAGCTGTCCGAGGGTCATGCCAGGGTTTTTCATTATAAATCGGATTCGCAGATATGCCTCCTTTACCCCAATCTCGATTATGACGGCGCATCCCTGTTCTGCCTGAACCTTCTGGAAATGATCAATACTGCCGAATGGCATGTCAGGGCCCAAATAATCATTCCCGAGATAATATTGGGTTACGCTTCTCTGGGGGAATCCCAGCACTCGGCTGACGAACTTATCAACGTGGCCGAAAATCTCCTGGAGATGCAGAAGCTGTAGGAATGAAGAATATAGATTTTTTTACAAAAGAAATACGCGGATACGTTCCCAGAACGCCTTCATCCGCCATTAAGGCCTATGAAGCCGGGCTCCTTCCCATTGAACACTTTATTTATAAAAGCACGTCCACGAATCCCCTGGATGAACATTCCTTTTCCTTCGAGGAACTGGAACGCATTATTGCGCGCGAGGATATGGACTTAAGTATGAACCGGCCCCTTTACAGGATATTGGAACAGCTATTAAAGAACAGGGACCCTGAGATAGCCCTGTTTGCCGCCGAATGCATTAACCTGATCGAGCTTCGGTATATTTCCAAAATAGAAAATATGAAAAAGGAATTCGCCCAAAACGCCGGGTCGGAAGGAAGCCGCAAATTGGCCCGGTTATATTTTGAACTGGCCGTTTTAAACGAGCGGAGAATTCCCATCAAGAAATTTTACCTGAAAGAATCTTTGCGGTACATGAAGGGGGTCACCCGTTTAAAGGGATTGAAAAAAGATGAAATTGAGATGCTCGTGAAGATCCTGAACGGCTTTGACCTTTTTTCCAACAGCATGGAAATAGTCAAGTCTTTTGACACGGCGGATAATGATCCCTTTTATCTTCTTTTACAGGCTGAGATAGAATTCCACCGCCACAATTTCAACAAGGTGCATGAGATCTGCCGTACGCTTAAATCCATGGAAGAAAAGCTGACCAGGAAACAAAAGGACCTGGTCAGCTATTGGCTTGAGGCCCTGTATCCCCTCAAACCAAAGGAACCATTTTGACATGAAATCACGATTAAGGGTTTGCCTGATAGTCGAAGGTTCGTATCCGTATGTGACGGGAGGAGTGGGCGCGTGGGTGCACCAGCTCATTCAAAACCTTCCGGGTTTCGATTTCCTGGTTTTTTCCATTTCACCGAAGGCGAATCAAAGCCTGCATTACAAATTCCCGGAAAATGTCCTCGGTCACAAGGATGTCGTGATCATGGAAACACGTAAGTCCGGACGGCTTTTCCGGAGGAAAAAGCTTTTTGATGAAATCAGAATAATGCATGAGCGGTTTGAATCCGGAGACCTGCCGTCCATCGATACGGTGGCGCACATGCTGCCCGGCGGATATTTTCTCCATGATGACGCGGTCCGGAATCAAACGGGGTGGGAAATGCTGACATCCGGAAACCAATCCCGCAATCCGGCCTACCCGTTTTCCGATTATTTCTGGGCCTGGAATTCAAGCCACTTGATGATTTTCAATATACTGGGAACTGAAATGCCGGATGCGGATGTCTATCATGCCATTTCGACCGGTTATGCCGGTCTTGCCGCCAGCATGGCCAGGATCAAAAAAAACAGGCCTTTTTTGCTCACCGAGCACGGGCTTTATCATAAGGAGAGGGAAATGGAAATCAAGCGCACCCGTTATGTGAAAGGGTACCAGCGCGACATGTGGATAGGCATTTATAACACGTTAAGCCGTATAAGCTATCGTTATGCGGACAAGATTATATCCCTTTTTGAAGCGAACAGGCGGAAGCAGGTAGAATTGGGGGCGCCGCAGGGTAAAACGATGGTTATTCCCAATGGCATTGATATCGAGAGTTTTTCTTCCATCAGGAAACAGAAGAAACCGGGATTCCACATCGGGCTCATAGGCCGGGTTGTACCCATCAAGGACATCAAGACATATATAATAGCCTCCAAGATCATTCTGGACCTCATACCGGAAGTGAATTTTTACTGCATAGGGCCGACGGACGAGGATGAAGCCTATTTTGAGGAATGTAAAATACTTGTCGATAATCTCAGGCTGGCGGAGAAATTCGTGTTTACCGGCAAGCAGAGGGTAGCCGATTATTATTCGTTTCTTGATATCCTCATGCTTACAAGCATCCGGGAAGCGCAGCCGCTGGTTATTCTGGAGGCGTTCTGTTCAGGGGTCCTCGTTGTTTCCACGAACGTGGGAAATGTCCCGGAATTACTCAATTATGATGAGCGGTTCCTTTCGCCCCCAAAAGACCCCGACCAGCTTGCAAGGAAAGTGAAATATATTTATGACAATTACGACGGATTAAGCGCGCGGATTGCGCAGAACAGGAACAAGGTGATAAAATTCTATAACAGGCACAATGTGTTCGGCAGGTACGGTGAACTGTATGCCGGGAATTCACCTGAATACAAAATACGGGGGAACGGGCAGTAATGGCGGGAATTGGATTCGTACTCCGGACGGTCTTGAGAAAACAGGGCCTTTTCAGTATTTTAAAGGTGGCCTTGATCGGAACGATTATTGTAGCAGGCCCATGGCTTTTGTCCATATTCGGTATTTTCCTGATAGGGAAATTCGCGGGGAATGCCGTTGCCGAATCCCGCGGCCTTTTCATGGCTCTCATCATTTACTCCTACGCTTTTTCATTGGCCGTTTTCGGCGGATTCCATTATGTCTTTACACGGCAGGTGGCGGATGCCATTTATGAAAACAGGAAAAACGAGGCAGGTGCGGTCCTGGTGGTATTTTCCGCATTCGTGGCGGTATCAGCAGCCCTGATAAGCGGGACGGCATTGTTTTTAATAGACCTGTCAGGTATTGCCTGGCCGCTGATTTTCCGGCTTTCAGGAATAATCCTGTTCGTTTCCATCAATCTCATGTGGCTGCTGATGATTTTTATTTCGTTGCTGAAGCGGTTTCTTCTCATCTTTTTCATATACCTGTCGGGCATGGCCGTTTCATTCGGCCTTGTTTTTTTGCTTGGTAAAATTTTTTTGAGCGCAGGTGCGGTACTCGGATTCGCGGCCGGCCAACTGCTCATTGTTATACTGCTTGGCGCCGTTTCGCTGAAAGAATACAAACCGTGCCGGCCCTCCGTTAAAAAATTCCTGCATTATATGGTCCGGTTTAAATTCCTGCTGTTTTCAGGCATCTTTTATTACTGGGGCATGTGGATAGATAAAATCGTATTCTGGATTATCAGGGGGGACCAGGTCAATAATACTTTTTTCAGGGTATTTGAAGTGTACGACATCCCGGTATATATCGCCAACCTTACGATGATTCCGGGCCTGATTTTTTTCATGGTTGTCAACGAAACGAATTTTTTTGTCCGCTTGAGAGAGTTCCTCAATACCATACACACCGGTATATTGAAACGGATACAGGATAATAAAAAAAAGTTAGCCAGGCAGGCTGGAATCGGCATCAGGGACCAGTCGCTTTTTCAGGGTATTTTCACCGCCGCTTTCATTCTGCTTGCCCGCGAATTGACCAGGTATGTTTTCAATACCGCGGTAAACCTTACGGTATTCAGGATCCTGACGGGTGCCGTCTTTTTTCATCTCATGTTTCTGACCCTGATGGTATTTCTTTTTTACCTGCAGCAATATAAAAAAACGTTTGCGGCTGCACTTGTTTTTTTCCTTGTAAACTCGGTTGGAAGTGTCCTGACAGCCCTGTCGGGCATTAATGAACTTTGCGGACTTGGATACCTGGCCGGTGGATTCACCGGAAGCATTGCAGCGGTCCTGTTTCTCGTTTCGTCCGTCAGAAATTATGACAAAACGGTTTTCATAATGGCATGCCGCGGCTGAATTTGTTGTGTAACCATTCCCTGCCCAAAGTCGTTTTATATTTGTATTGCGAGTCGATATAATTCAGGAGGTTTTTGAAATGTATAATGAAATTACCTGCAGGGAATTCGAAAAATTGATACAATCAAGAAAGAATTTCAGACTCCTCAACATAATCCCGGAGAAGGAGGAGAATTTTACTTATACTCCGAAGGCCATGCTTGTACGGCTTGATTCAATTGAGAACATTATTCCCCGAAAACTTGATAAACAGGATCTTATCGTTCTCCATTCAAAAAAAGCAAACAAGGGTTTGATAGAAAGAGCTGCTGAGAAGCTTCTTTCCATTGGTTTCAAACATCTCGTTATCCACGCAGGGTAAAAAGGGCCCGGTTCTCCCTATTTGTTCATCAGGGTCAAGGCATCTTTCAGTCCCTGGATTCCCTTCCCGTCGTTAGGCCGCACCTTGAGGTATTCCCTGAAATGGACCGCCGCATTTTCACCGTCTTTAATCTTTAAGAACAGGTTGCCCAGGACGAGATGCACTTCCGTCATATTCGGCCTGGCTTTTATGACAAAAAGGTAATGTTTGATGGCCTCCCTGGGACGGTCTAATTTGTAATAGGCGAAAGCAACATTATTTCGAGCCTCGAAAAAATCCGGATCGAGTGCCAGGGCCCGCTCAAAGTAATTGAGTGATGCCTCGACCCGGCCTCCCCTGGCAAGGATAAGTCCAATTTGGTTATAGAGGTTCAGATTGTTATCCTGAAAAGAAATAGCCTTATCGAACGATTCCGTGGCAGCCTTTAATTTTGATACTGCCAGGTATGCTTCGCCCAGTGAAAGGTAAAGTATTGAATTTTCATGAGCTCCCTTTTTCAGGCAGTCATGGATGACCTTGATTGTATCTTCCGGTTTTTTCAAGGTCAGGTTGAATTTTGCCAGCTTGCTCAGGGCCTGCATATCCTCCGGGTCTATGGCGATTGCGGAGGACAGGAATTCCGCCGCTTTCTCCAGGTTCCCCTGGTTTTCGTAAATCTGGGCGATGTATTTCCGTACCTGAGTCATTTCCGGCGCTATGGTCAGGATTTCCGAAAAATGAAAAAGGGCCCGGTCGTAATCCTGCGTATTAAAGTAGGTAACCCCTATCTGCCTGTGAGCTTCTACGGAATTCTTGTCCATTTGAAGCGCCTTGTTATAATACTCAAACGCCTTGTCGTAATATTTCTGCTTGCTCATGACCGAACCGGCCTGGATGATCATATCAACCGAATTGGGCCTCAGTTTTATCGCCTCGTCCGCACGCAATACGGCTTCTTTCATTTTATTTATGGATAAAAGCACTTCCGCCGCCCGGAGCTGGGTCTCGGGTGAATCGGGAGAAAGACTCAGGGCTTTATCATAAGCGGCCAGCGCTTCCTCCTGTTTCCCCAATTGATGGTATGCCACGCCTATATTCGTGTAAATGACGGGGTTTTCACTGTCGTATTTCAGTGCTTCCCTGTATTCCGATACGGCTTCCGTGTTCTTGGCCATCCGCGAATAGGCGGTCCCGAGATTGATCCTTGCAATATAGTCATGGGGGTGCCTGTATAAAACCTCGTTGAACTGGATTTGCGCGTTTTGTGAATCGCCCAGTGCGTCGGAAAAGAGAAGCCCGTAATTCTTCCTGAGCATGCAATCGTCCCCGTGTTCACTGATTTCTTTTTTATACAATTCGGAGGCTTCCTGTAATTTATCGTATTGTATGGCTTCTTCCAGTTCCTTAATTTTATCTTCGTAATACCGGACAACCCCGGCATTGTTGAGTTGATTGGTGAACGGCGCCGTCCTGATCATTGAGAGCATGTTATTGTACATGCCGTATAATTCCCAGCCTGTCAGTACAAGCCGCTGTCTGCATTCCTCTTCGGTCAAAACAGCGCCGGATGCGCGGGCAATACCCTTTTGGGCAAGAACGGCGTCCACCGAATCAAGGAGTGAACGGGCAATCAGGTAGTTGCCTGAAAAATTCATATGCACATGTTCGAAAAACAGGGACTGCCCCGGAATGTTGTGGGGACTCGATTCGAAGAACAGGTTTTCAATATCGCTTAAATAGACTCCCTCTGACTTGTATTGTCCGGCTATTTTTCTTACGGCCGTATTAATCGCTTCATCGGCACGGAAACGCAGGGTGTCCATTTCCATCGATTTTTTATAATACGCAAGGGCTTCCGTGTAATTTTCGAGGTTGTAAAGGCATTCACCCATACGGTAAAGAAGTTCGGCATAGGTCTGGTCTACGGCCTCGGCCTTACGGTAATCGGCCAGAGCCTTTTCCCATTCCGAGTTTTGCTGGCAGGATATACCCGCGTCATAATATTCTTCCCATTTCGTTTTATCCGAATCGGCCAGGTCCTCCCTGTGAAGCGAGGCAAAAGGGGCGCAGTCTTTCAAGTTGCTTGTGACCGTGCAGAGGATGACCGGAGCCTGCGCCCGGATACCCGCTTCCGTCATACCCCTGATGTTTTCATAAAACATGTCGTACACGCCCTGCATACGCGGATCGGTTTTTCTAATTTTGTGTTCCATGAACATCTTGAGGCCTGCCCA
Organism: Spirochaetales bacterium; assembly: GCA_016928415.1. Taxonomy (GTDB): domain Bacteria; phylum Spirochaetota; class Spirochaetia; order SZUA-6; family JAFGRV01; genus JAFGKU01. Next base: position 25,027 of record JAFGKU010000124.1, on the reverse strand, counting down.
GCCTTCAGGAACGGCGCCCTGGCCCGAAAAACCGGCAATGATGTCCTGGATTATCTGACCGGTCCTCAGTGACTTCAGGCTGAGACCGAACCGGATAAGGGAAAGGTTCTGGCTGAAGGCGGTAAAGACGGTACTGGGCCCGTAAGGGCCGATCACTTCATTGTTGCCGGCGTAGATTATATAGAGGTCCGGCGACAGGGAGGTGCAGTTTTCCGCTATGGGGAATAAAGCATGCGAGTTCACGGCGGCTATGGCCGTGTTGCTTATCTCGAATTTGATTTCAGGATATCGTGGTTCTAACAGCGCCATCAGGATCCGGGTGAAACTGAAGGAAGGATTGGGCTCGCCTCTTGCGGCGGATTCCCCCATTACGAAAATCCTGAAGGCATTCACTTCTTTTTTAACGGGCAGGGCCTGGATTATGCACGGCCTGGCCAGTATTTTGGGAAAAAACCGGTATGTATACTTCTGGTTTTCAATAAAATACTCTTTACCATTGATTTGCGATTTCATGAAAAAGTCCGTGGGATACCCGATGCCGGCCGCGTTTAGAATGATTTCAAGCAACAATAAAAATAGGACAGGTATGCCAATGGCAAGTCCGGCGCGGAGAAGCCATTTAGTCCCTTTTCGCATCGGTTTTGTGGGCTGCTCGTTTTGGTCCGATTCGTTATGATTCAGTTCATTTGGTTCCATCGGCAAAGTGTAACGGGAAGACTCTTATAAGTCAATATGCGGTATTATGTCCTGTCAAAACGGGCTGATAACGGCAGGTTCGGAGATGGAAGGCGATGATTTAGCAGCCCTGGATGCTGACTTGATGCCTGGCCTGGAATTAATCCAGGACATTGGAAAAGTACAGTACATCAATATGGAGGGAGGATTCTGGGGTATTGTCGGTTCAAAGGCCAATTACGAGCCTTTAAACCTGCCAAAGGAATTCTGTGTAAACGGCTTATATGCAATTTTCACGGCACAGCTTGTTCCCGATGCCCGGCCGGTGCAGACTGCTTTTGGCAGGGGGAAGCGGCGTGTATTGTGGGTATTTCCATAGGCGGGATCAATTACGGGCGATACAAACTGTCAACATTGCCGGGTGCCAACAGGATCTTCTTGGCAGGATACAGCTTTACCCTTTTGGACCTTGTGCCTTATCCTGTATTCAATGTGCCGGTTGATTTGAAAAGCTACGTGGGTGTGTTTCTTGTAGATTATTTACCGGTACTGATGGAATAGACCGGTTTTTCCAAAAACGAAAAACCTGTATCGCGTGAAACCGGATAATGATTTTACCGGCATGGCGGTGCGGGTTTTTTTATTTCAGCCTTTAAAATTTTATGGTAATTCAACCGGTATTGTATTATTCTTTATGTTGGAAGACTGACGTGGGAATGCAAACGCAATGGGCCTTTGTTCAGGAGGTTTGCTTTGTAAGTAAGGGAGTGGAGGCAATTTTATGGCAAACAGGATTGAATGGATCGAATATAAAGGGCAAAAAATCCTTTTCTGTGATTTTTCAAATTATGATGAGAACCAGTACCTTGAAGGGGTGGACCTCATGGAAAAGGAGCTGTTGAAGCAGGGTGAGGGAAGCAAGCTGAAACTTCTTATTGATGTCCTGAATTCACACATGACGCAGAAAACGAGCGACAGGGGTAAGAAAACCGTCGAGATCCTTACAAAGGCGGATATTGTCGCTGTAACAGCCATGGTGGGGATCACGGGTGTAAAAAGGATAATCGCTTCAGCCATTTCCAAGGATGTTTTTTTTGCAAAGGATAAGGAATCCGCCAAGGAATGGCTTATCAAGCAATAAAAGAACGGGATTAAAAAATACTTGAAAATTTGATCCGGTTATCTTAGTCTTTTAATCATGGATAATATAGAACTTTCTGAAAAATTAGTTACGGAAAAAGCTTATGTAGTGGAACGAATAAGCGCCAACATTTCCAAGGTATTTGTGGGAAAGGAATTCCAGGTAAGAACCCTTTTGATAGGATTTATCTCGGGTTTGCATGTCCTTATCGAAGATATCCCCGGTGTCGGGAAAACAACCCTGGCCCGGTGCCTCTCCCGGAGCGTCAATCTGGATTTCGGCAGAATCCAGTTTACTCCCGACCTTTTACCCGGCGATATTGTCGGCATGACGGTCTGGAGCAATGATAAAAGGGAATTCATCTTCAAGGAAGGGGCCATCATGCACCAGTTTATCCTTGCTGATGAATTGAACAGGGCATCACCCAGGACCCAGTCCAGTTTGCTGGAAGCGATGCAGGAAGGCAATGTGACGGTTGACGGCAAAACATATGCATTGCTGGACCCGTTCTTCGTTATCGCCACGCAGAACCCCGTTTCCTTTGTCGGTTCTTTCCTCCTCCCCGAGGCCCAGGTTGACCGTTTCGGCGTTTCTTTTTCAATCGGGTACCTGGATGAGGAGCATGAAGTGCTGATGCTTGACAGGTTTGCAGCGAAAAATCCCCTTTTCGAACTGGAACCTGTTGCCCAGCCCAAGGACATCATCGAGATAAGGCAGATTGTCAGGCAGATTCATGTGGAAGACTCCATCAAGCATTACATCGTGCAGCTTGCCTCCGCCTCGCGCCAGGACCGGAGCATCAAGCTTGGCTTGAGTCCCCGTTCCTGCCAGCACCTCCTTCTTGCCGCACAGGCGGAAGCCCTGCTTAAAAAGCGGAACTACGTCATACCCGAGGATGTCATGAAGGTAGCCCAGCCCGTCCTTGCACACAGGCTTGTCCTCTCCGCAGAAGCGAAAATCGAGAACAAGACACCGGACCAGATCATTACGAAGATCAAACAGAGTGTTCCGATTCCTTCCGGGGTTGGTGACAAGGCAAAATGAAGGATCAATTTCCCATTCGGGTCCAGGCAATCGGAATTTACCTGTTCTGTGCTTTCATAGCTTTTCTGGGGGGGGCATATTTTGATCCGATCATTTTAGCGCTTTTTATCGTACTCATCCTTTTCCCGCTTCTTTCGATAGCCCTCTTCCTGGCATCGTATTTTAACCTGAAATTCACGCAGAATTTTTCAACCGAGCACCCGATGAAAGGTGAAATCGTCAAGTACAAAATCGTCTTTGCCAATGAACTGAGTTTCCCGTTTCCATTTGTTCATATAAAATTCATGGCCATCACGCCGGAACAGGCTTATACCCTTCCCGAATATTCCGTTTACATAAAGCGAAAGGGCGAGTTTACCGAGGAGTTTGAAATTCAATGCCCCTACCGCGGAATATACAATGTGGGACTGGAACAGGTAATAGTGAGGGACATGCTGCATTTTTTTCAACTGAAGCTGAAGGTATGGCACAAGACCTTTTACGTGTATCCCAGGATTCTCCTCCTGCAGAGGTTTTTCCCGGGACTGGAAGATGTCGAAGGAGGCGAAAAAGGCCTTCCGTACGGCGGTAATCCCGATTATTCCATGTTCGATCAATTGAAGGAGTACAGGCCCGGAGAAACTATCAAGCATATTTACTGGAAAAAATTCGCCATCATGGGCAGGCCGGTTTTAAAGGAATTTGACACGACGCCCCAGCCTGCCGTGTGCCTTTATTTCGATCTGAGAAAACCGGTTGAGAAAAACGTTGAGGAACTGGAAATCGAGGATACATCCGTTGAAATACTCGTGGCCATGACCAAGTTTTTCCTGGACCATGATATAAAAACGGTTGTCAGGACAGGGGGAAGGGAGATGTACTCCTTTGAAGGCAAGGAAGCATCCGATTTCAATACATTTTACAATTCAACGAGTTCCCTCATGTTCCAGGACACTTTTTCCATAACGCAGGTATACAGCTCGGATGAAAAGAGAAAACAGATGGAGGCCCATGCCGTGTTTTTCGTGACGCATATCCTGGACCTGGAATTGTTCAACCTGATACAGGCCTCTATTAACACGGATTTAAGTTATACCGTAATATTCAACCAGTCCGGTTTCACTTCGGAGCAGCGCCAGAGGAACGAGGATTTCTTCTACAGCCTGAGAAACCAGGGAGCCACGATCATCCCGGTAAACAGCTCCAAGACAATCATTGAAGACCTTGAGAGAGAATTCCATGAATGATAGATTGCGATTGACATTAAAAGTTATAGGCAGTTATGTTTTTTCGATAATTTTTCCCGTGGTTGCCATTCTGCTGTTCGATTCCAATCTCTCATTGGTAACGATGATCCTGGTTGTTGCCGCCAAGACGACGATTCTGGTGTTGCGTCATTTTGCCCAGACCAAGCCGTTCAGGCGGGCGCTGACCTTGATATCCGTGGTTTATTCGCTCGTCTTTGTTGTCGTCCTGGTTGTCGGCATCCTTATCACGCCGGCCAATGCCTACAGGCTGTTGTTCCGTTCCATAAGGATGAACGGGTTGAGTCCGGGCCGTCTGGTCAACATAGTCATCATTTTCATGGCTTTTTTCTCCTCGTCGTTTTCAGGCATGATCCTTGAAAGAGGGTTTCTCTGGCCGATTCTCGCCATGGCGCTGGTGCTCACCGCGCTTTTTTCCATGATGGTACAGAATTATATCGCTTACATAGCGGCGGGAGTGGCCCTGCTGGCCTGCCTGGTCTATGTCGCCTTTCATTTTCTGAACAGGAGATTCAGGTTCGCCTCTCTCAGGTTCTATATAATACTACTAATTTTTTCCGTGCTGGTCAGCATCCCCATCATATCTAACGTGAAAATTTATAAAGTCGAATTCGTGGACAAGCTCTCGAAGGACTTAAGGTACATGGTTACAACGCTTTTCCCACAACTCCCCCTTGCGTACGAGATGCCCGAGTTCGGATTTTCGTTCGAGGATGAGAGTAACAGGGAAAAAATGGGGGGTGCGCCGCTTTTATCTTCCGTTCCCATTTTTGAGGTTACGGGCAACCTTGGCGAACCCGTTGCGTACCTGAAAACCAGGGCATACGATCTGTTTGAAAATTTCACCTGGAAAATTACAGGGGATATTAAAACGACGGAACCGGCCGGGGAAGGGGCGGTGCTTGAGGAAGAAACAATAAAGTCTTTTACCCCGGAGAGCTTCAGGAGCGAGCCATTGGGCAAACAGGCCGGTGAAATAGGGATAAAACTGCTGCTGGAATATTATTCCCAGATACCCTTTACCATTGATACGCAGGTCATACGTTTCAGGACGGCGTCGCCGAATGTCTACTTCGGTGATTTACAGACGGGATTCTTCCTCGACACGAATACACCGCTTTATTCCGGTGATGAATTGTTCCTGGAGCGTTCGGATACGCTTTACCGGCTTAAAAGGAATGAGCAGGCCAAATTCCTGCAGTATCCCATGTTCATTTCACCGACGCTCAAGGAAATGGCCGAAAAATACAAGGGATTGTCCTCGAGGAAACAGGTCGTGGAGCAGATAAAACTGGACCTGGCAAGGGAATTCACGTATGACCTGGAGACGCCCGAAATTAAGAAGAATGAAAATTTCGTAGACATATTCCTGACAAAAACCAAAAGCGGGTATTCGGTGCATTTTGCCACGGTCTTTGTCATGCTGGCGCGGTTAAACGGCGTTCCCACAAGGTACGTGACCGGTTTCCTCGCCTTCATCCCCCAGCCGGAGGTAGGCGCCAACACCACGTTTGGCGGTTTCAAGAGGGTCCTTACGGGCCTCAACACACATGCGTGGGCCGAGGTGTATTACGAGGGAGCGGGATGGCAGACGGAAGAGCCTACGGCCGCGTGCAATCCCGAATACTATACGGCGGTTAAAAACGGTCTTTTATTCAAGAGCGGCATTGTTCTGAATAATGAAACAAAAAGACAGTTGAAAGGCATTTTCGGATCGGATGTCGTGTTGAGCGAGGGTGAACCGCCCAGGCAGTTTTTGATCGATTTTAACCCGGTATACCTCGCTTTCGGGCTGGCGCCCGTGCTTCTCTGCCTGTTCCTGATCAGGTATTTCTACGTACTCCGTTACATTTTTTCAAAAAGCAGGAAAACGTATTTCTTTTTACTCAAAAAAACGGTCAAGGCACAGGCAAAACGGAACAGGCTCCCCCGTCCGCAATCCATCGGATGGCTTGAATGGTCTTCCGAGCTTCAGACACGGCTGGGGAAATTCGGCGACAGGATCGATAATTTCACCGACCGGTTGATGAAAATCGTGTACGGCATGGACCCCGTGAGCAAAGTGGACGTCAAGCAGGCTTTCGGCTTTTACCGCAAAATAGCCCGCCGCCGGTTCAAAAGGCAGGCTGCCATTGGGCGTAAGGGAAACTGAAGCCAAATCCATTTTAAGGAAAAACTCCAGGATAGATTCGTGGTTTATCTCGCATTACGGCATGAACCTTTACAGGGGATGTGCCCATAACTGTTCGTACTGCGACGGGCGGGCCGAACGGTATTACGTGGAGGGCGAATTCGGCAGCGATATCGAGGTAAAGACGAATGCCGCCGCATTGCTGGAAAAGGAACTTGACCCGGCCCGGAAACGCAAACACCTGAAACGGTCCTTTCTCCTGTTAGGCGGCGGGGTGTCCGACAGTTACCAGCCATTGGAGTCCGGGTACGGGTTAACGCGGAAAGCGCTGGAACTCGCCCTGCGTTTTAAATATCCCGTCAGCATTCTGACAAAATCAACGCTCGTGGAACGTGACCTGGACGTGATTGGAAAGATTAATGATGAAAACGGGGCCATGGTCAGCGTCAGTTTTTCATCGTACAACAGGGAGATAGGTTCGGTCTTTGAACCGGGCATCCCTTCTCCTGAAAAACGTCTCGATACTCTCAAACGGTTCAAGGATGCGGGCATACCGTGTGGAATTTATCTCATGCCAGTCATTCCGTTTGTTACCGATTCGGAGGCCTGCATGGATGAGATCATCGGCAACGCGAAGTCGGCCGGCCTGGATTTTGTAATTTTCGGCGGTATGACGCTCAAGGAGGGACGGCAGAAAAACCATTTCATGGAAGTCCTTCGCAGATATGATCCAAAATTAAGCGCCCGGTATAATGCCATTTACAGGGGCAATCCTTATGGAAGCGCCACCGGTGAATATTATGCGAAAATAAACGGAATATTCCATAAAACGGCCCAAAAATATAAAATGCCGGTCCGTATTCCCCTGAGTTTATTCCGGCACATTCTTGACAGGGAGGATACGGTCATTGTTCTCCTCGAGCACATTGATTACCTTTTAAAACTTCGGGGGAGGCCTTCTTCTTTCGGATACGCCGCCTATAACATATCGCGGCTTTCAACCCCCGTGACGGTGGATGCCTCTGTTCTTAAATCCGTCAAGGGCGTGAATGATTTCGTGGAAAAAGTGGTTTACGAGATACTGGATACGGGAACCAGCCGTGTCTATACAAACCTGATGCCCTGATCAGTTCATTTTTCGTATTCTTACTTCTATTTCTTTTTCATCTTTTAAAAGGGAGACGATTTTATTGGTGTCCGTTTCGCTGAAATGGTAGGGATACAGTATCTTCGGCATGAAAGACCTGGCCGCTGCCGCCACCTGTTCCGGGGTCATCGTGTAGGGCAGATTCATGGGGAGGAACGCCATGTCGATGTTTTTCAATGCCGTCATCTCCGGGATGTCTTCCGTGTCGCCTGCCGGTTTTTAACCGGACCTGGTGCCGGGCAATGTTGAAATTGATTGAACGCTTATTATATCAATATCACCGGGGATCAGTCAAACAGCATCCTGTAGGATGTCACGTCATAGTACTCGCCCGCCAGAACCCTGACCTTGTCCTGACCGCTGCGCATAAACACTTTTACGTAGAATTTATCTTCGATGGATGCCGGTTCTATGTAGACCGTTTCATTGCCCAGGTTCGATGCACTGTAGACCTGGTTCCCGGCCGCGTCATAAATGTATAAGTCAACATCGGTATTGAAGTTCAGGGTTTGCGCAATAATGACCTGTTTTTCAAGGGACTGGGGATAAAAGTAGAACGTGTAGGAGTCGTTTCTGTCAAGGTAAAGGTATAAACCATGGCAGCTTTGCTTGAGCCTGATCCAGTCCTGGACCACATCGAATGCAAAAAGCGGGGCGGTTATGGTTATCAATAAAATGAACAGTAATGGAAGCTTCCGCATGACTCCCCCCTTAAATGACTTTCAGCACGATCAATCCTATCATTATGATCATTGCCACGAAAATCAAAGCAATACCGATGTTCCCCTTCTTCAGTTCTTCCCATTCATCAATTTTTCCGGAAAAGAGATCGAAAATTTTGAATGCAATGGCAATACCGACGGCAAATCCGATGCTGCCGACCAGGATCCACCCAAGATTGGCGGCCCATTTCAACAACAGGTCCGGGAAGTTCGGAGAAGATGAGGAAAAATTCGCCATGCCTCCGGTTACCGGTTCAGGGTTTTCCTGGTTCTGGGAAAAGGCGTAAGCAGCCGTTAAAAGAGGGAGACTTATAATGTAAAAAATTTTTTTCATTTATTATTACTCCTTAAAGGCCTCTTGATGTTCCCTTCCTTCATATTGAAGCAGAATCAACAAGGGTTTCTTCATTATATAAGCATATGCAATCGGCCAACGATTTCAAGGGTATTGGCGGGTTTTAATTTCCGGAAATAACGAGGAAGCTTTTGGGGAGTATTTCCTGTCCGGAGGGCAGCCTGCGGGTTTTACCATCGAAATTGACCCAAACCCGGGTGCCGTTTGCAAAGACGGTTTGCTGGACATTGTGATCTTCCGTGAGAAAGGCGTGAGACGTCATTTCACTGAAGGCGGTCAACAAGGCGGTGCGTGTACCGTTCCTGTAACTCCGGAGGAACCTGTCCCTGTTTTTATCCCAGGAACGGCAGTCGACAATCCATAAAGGCGGGTTGCCATAGAGGGCGTTATAGAGGTCCCTGTCCGCCCATACCTCCGGTACCCGGTTGGATGAGTCTCCCCAGTACCAGTAGGCAACCATGCAGTCGTGATATACCAGTTCAAAAAGAGGTATTCTGTATTCGGGGCCGGTTTGAAACCTTAGGAAATTTTTGTCCGGCTTGATGTAAGTGGTAAGATCGTAGCCTGCATCGGGCAGCCGGTACGGTCCCAGGCTCATCATGCCTTCAAAGTAATGGACATACGGAACAGCCCAGTCCATTCCCGTTTCGCTTCCCGTGATGAGTTTGAGATCTTCGGAGAGATAGGATAGCATGGCGCTTTTCCATTTCCTGTCATCAATACGGGTGCCGGGATGCCCCGGATGATAGCATTCCCTCAACGGGCTTGCCGTTGTCGTGTCCAGGAAGCGGGCCTTATACGGTTTTTCTTTCAGGTCCTCCGGTATCGACTCTTTCATGTGGAGTAGGGACTGTTTGGCGCAAATGACTCCCCCGGGATATTCTTTCCCCGCATACCGTGTTACCCATCCCTTCATCCAGTCGCCGGAAGGCAGGAGTATAATGTCGTCGGGCCAGCCCTTTTTGTTAACCCATTGGGCTGGCATATCGGGCCCGTACACGTCCTGGTAACAATCGTACCTTCCGCTTATAAATCCCAGCGAGTTGATATATTCCACGTTGGATGCCGTATCACCGCTCGACCAGAGAACCCGTTCAATTCCCGCGTTCCTGATTTTTTCGGCGTATAACCGGCTTTTGGCGGGATTACCGCGCCAGGAAGGTGCGTCGGCCCAAAACCAGAGGTTTACTGCGCCGGGAAGCTTCTTTACCGCCGGTACCGTCTTTGCCTTTTCGCTTAACGGAACGACAAGTCCCTTTGCCGCAGCGTACCGCCTGTAGGCCCTGGCTATTCCGGTGTGGCCTACGCCGGCCGAAAAAACAAGCCTGATTTTTCTTTCATAGCCGAAATGCTGTTTTGAGGGCAGCCAGAAAAAAGACCAGGATGATGTTTTTTCCCCGGCCGGCTTTATAAAGTTCACACCCGCATCCTCGTAAGTTTCGGCGATGGCAAGCATGCCTTCCTTCCCGTTTGTCAACCCTATAAAGGGCATGCAGAGCCCGTGTCCGGAAAAGAGAACAAGAGGATGCGTGTTAAAATGGGGATCGTCCGCAGGTATAAGCAATCCTTCGTTGACAGGAACGACCCAGGATTGGCCTTTTTCTGAAAGGATGGCCCCGGGGAAACTCAGTTCACCGTCGAACGGTCCGCCGCCTTTCAATGTGAACAGAACCTCCCCTTCGGCGGTAAGTTTCACCTCCGCCTCCAGGTCTTCTCCATCAGGATTCAAAAGGGCCAATGACAGCCTGTCCTTTCCCAATAATTTATAGTGGATAACCGTTGTGTTCTTGCCATACGCTCGAACGGTATAAAGCGTCCCGGATTTTCTGTCAGTGATGTCAAAAATATTTCCGGCGGGAGAATAGGAAACGGAAAGCCTTTTATTCGATAAAAGCAAAGGTTTGCCATCCTGATCGGCACCCGTTGCTTCCGTTTTTTTTATAAGACTCAAATCATCCCAATACGACGTTCCTTGCCCGTTGCCTATCATCCTGAATTGTATGTACCCGCATCCCGGCGGAATAATGAATTTTCTTTTAAGGCGCATCCAATCATGCGTGCCCCGGGTTTTAGCGATTGAATAGAGCCAGTCCATCACATTGCCGTCTTTATCGCCCGTGACGATGCATAGTTCGACATCATTCGCCACACCATCGCATTTAACCATGCCGGACATCTCGTATACGGCGCCTTCTTTGACAGGTATTTTTTTGACCTGCCCGAAAGACCAGTCCCTTGAGCTCGAATATTCAATTTTCAGACTGCCCGGTTTGGAATAGGCTTCCAGTATTATATGGTCCGCTCTCCCTGCATCTTTATCCCTGGTCCACATACCCGACCAGGAGTTCAAGCCGTCCGAAAAAGAAGGATTCTCCACGAGATTTTCTTCTTCGCTAATTAAATATATTGAAACAAGAAAAAAGAATACGCCAAGTATCCCGGCTTTCAATGTATTCATCCTGCCTCCCGACATGTTTAAATATGACGCATCCATTCCGCAATTTCAATAAAATCCGGCTTTTACTTTGCCTGCAATACCCTATTTCTTGACAAAATACCTTATATATCCATAATTTGTTTTAGATGAACCGGTGGATCGATAATTTCCTCAAAGCCTATTCCGCGGAACCAATAGAAATTCAAAAGAAAGTAAAGGGGCTGTTTCTGGGAGCGTCGGTAAACCTGGTTTTCATGTTTCTGGCCATTCCCCTGATATTAATGAACAGCGGTCAATTTTTCGAATTTTTAATCACCATACTGGTTGATATAGTAGCTATTATTACCCTTTGTGTAATCATTTATCTTGTGAAAATAAAAAAGAACCACGCTGCCGAATACCTCTATTTAAATGCGATCATTGTCGTGGTTTTCGCCATCATATTGTTTCCCGCCGTTTCGTTTCAGGACCAGTTAAAGTTCACGGCGGGGCTTTATGCCGGTCTCTGCATTGCGGCTCTTATCTGCACAAACAGGCGGCGTCTTGTATATTTTCTCGTGCTATCCGTGATTTCATTGAATGTTTTCGGGGCATGTCTTGCGCTCTACAAGGGTTTCCCGTTCGATGCCATAGCCGTCACCGAGTTATTGACAGCCAATGTTTTTTATCTGCTCGGCTGCTTTATTCTGTTATTTCTGACTTCGATCATGAACGAGAGGATTTGGGCTTCACAGGTGGCTGCAAAAAAAAACGCGGAACAGTATAAAAAGCTGGACGCCCTTTTTGAATCATCCAAAGACAGCCTTATAATCGGTGAGAAGCTTGAAGCCTCCACCAATACGACCTTCAGAAAATTCGAGGAGATCCAGGCGGCGCTTGAAAAGATAATGGCGCAGACTTCCGAACTCGATATAAAATCCCGTAATACCCTTGATTCCAACGGGAAGATTGTCAATGCCATGAAGGTGGTTCTTAAACATATGGCGGAATACAGCGTCGTTATAGCGGAGGTGTCAGCTTCCATCGAAGAAATGACATCCAGCATAGAGAATGTTGCCGGCATAACCAGGAAAAGGCATGAACAGATGGACAGGCTCGCCGTTACTTCCAAAAATGTCCAGGAGGAAGTGGAGACGGCATCCGGACTGATGGATGAGGTTTCCAGAAAGGCCTCCGATATCTTCGAGATCATCCAGGTGATCGGCGCCGTCGCGGACCAGACAGACCTTCTTGCCATGAACGCCGCCATCGAGGCGGCGCAAGCCGGGGAAGCCGGGAAAGGTTTTTCCGTTGTTGCGGATGAAATCCGGAAACTTGCCGAACAGACGGATGAGAACCTGAAACTTGCCGATGCCAAGCTTAAACATTATTTTAACGATATTCAGCATTTTTTCGAAGTGAACAAGCATGTGGGAAGCGTCTTTTCTCAGATCAATACGGAAATCGTGGTTGTCAACAATTCCATGGAAGAAATCGGCACGGCCATGTCGGAAATGTCGTCAGGCACGCAGGAAATCAACACTGGGGTCTCATCGATCGTCAGCATGTCCAATGAGGTGGCCAAGTCCGTCCATGATACGGATTCCCTGATGTCCGTGAGCAACAGCGCCATATCCTCCATCACGGACATGATTAAAACGATCAACAATGAAATGACGCGGATAAGGGAAAACTTCCAGGTCATCGTGGATGAGGCATCCGAAATGAACAGGGTAGGTACAATGAATAAAGTGAAAACGATGCGTTTAAACGAGGAAATTGAAATGATTCACCGGGCGGATGAAGGGGATTCCGTATAAAACACAATGTTCAAATGGAAATACCCAAGTTTTTTTAAGTTTATCAAAGAATACTTGACAATTTGAAGATTAATACATTATATTGATATTCCCTTTAACTAAACAGGGAAAGGAGGTGATTTCTATCGCTTATGTAGTAATTGACAAGGAAGAGGATCTGGAAAGGGCCATTAAACGCTTTAAAAGACAGGTTGAAAAAGAGGGTATCATCAGGGAATGGAAAAAACGTGAATTTTACGAAAAACCCTCGACCATAAAGAACAGGAAGAAAAAGGCCATGCAGAGGAAACATCAGAAACGGATACGGAAGATGGGTGGCGGAAATTCATGATCCAGGAATCACCATTACATTAACTGGTCTAAACAAGGCGTTTGTTATTATCGAGCAAACGCCTTTTTTTATTAGTTTGAAAACGGTTAAATATAAACCCGTCATTAACCTGCAGCGGTCACGAAATCACACCTGTTTATACAATGACTCTATTTCCTTTTTATACCTGGCATTAACAACGTCTCTTTTTATTTTAAGCGTGTGGGTGAGTTCCTCGCCCGGTTCAAAGGTGGCGTTAATGATCCTGAACTTGAAGATCCGTTCAAAAACCTTGAATCCTTTCTTGGTGTTGATCCTGCCGGCTATTTCTTCCTTTATTAATTCATTGATTTCGGGCAATCCGATAAGGTTATCATGATCTTCGTAGGGGATATTATACTTCCGCGTGTATTCTTCCAAAGCCTCGAAATTGGGTATGACCAAGGCCGACAGGTATTTCTTGTCCTGGCCGAGGACAACTGCCTGGTTTATGTATTCGGACTGGAGGATGATATCTTCGATGGGACCCGGTTCAACATTTTCCCCTCCCAGGAGTACGATCGTTTCCTTGACGCGGCCCCGTATGGCCAGCCGGCCCTGGTGGGTTAAAACGGCAAGGTCGCCGGTATTCAGCCAGCCGTCTTCTGAAAGGACCTTTCCCGTTTCTTCGGGCTTTTTATAGTATCCCTTCATGACATTGGGCCCTTTAACGTACAGAACGCCTTTTTCCCCCGTTTTTACCGGATTGCCTTCCTGGTCCAGGATTTTGATTTCCAGTTCGGGAAGCGGCGGCCCGATCGTGTTGGGAACCGGCGCCTTTTGCATCCGTACCGAACAGATAGGGGCCGCCTCGGTAAGCCCGTATCCTTCCAGAATCAAAACACCGCAGGCGGAGAAAAAATTATCAACATGCGGGGGAAGGGCGCCGGCGCCGGAAACACCGAACCTGAACTGGGTTCCCAGCTTTGACTTTATTTTTTTAAACACCAGCAGCTGGCCGAGGGCATTCAATGGTTTTATAAAAAGCAGCGGTAAAAAACTGACAAGTACGTCGAGTACCCGGCTTCGCTTTTTAAACTGGGGAATCAGTCCCTTGAACATGTTCCTCAGGGATGAATGGACCGCTCCCACCGAAACAAAAAATCTGAACATTACTTTTTTTATGCCGCTGCCGGCATTCACCGTTTTATAGACCGAACTCCTTACCGATTCCCAGATGCGGGGCACCGAGGGAAAGATGGTGGGATTGATGGCCTCCATATCGGCCAGTAATATCTTGCCTATCAGCTTGGAATAGGCAAGCGAGCATCCGGCAAAAAGGGCCACGTATTCCACGGACCGTTCAAACGCATGCCAGACAGGTAAAACGGAAAGGAAGATATCCGTCGGACCGATATTGATATGCTTTAAAGGGGCGCGGATCTGGTGGAGGAAATTGCTGTGTGTGAGCATGACGCCCTTGGGTTCGCCCGTGGTTCCCGAGGTGTAAATAATTGTGGCCAGGTCCTCTTCCGTTACCCCGTCCACTTCCCTGTTGAACAGGTCCTTGTCCGCCAGCAGCCGGGTCTTTCCCTTTTCAAGGATGGCGGGAAAGGAATACAGGGTAACGCCGGCCTGTTCATTTTTATTCACCGATTCTTCCATGACGATTATCGTTTTCAACAAGGGAAGGCTGTCTTTTCCACTGATTACTTTTTCCAGCTGGGTTTCGTTCTCGACAAGGGCCAGGGCACAGTCCGCATGATTCAGGATGTACCTGATTTCATCGACCGTGGAATCGGAACCCCGGGGAACGTCTATGGCGCCGATGCCGAGGATGCCTATGTTGGCGATCATCCATTCCTTTTTGTTGTCTGAGATGATCCCTATATGCTCTCCCTTTTTCAACCCGAGTTCCATCAACCCTATGCCGAATTGGGAGGCGAGTTCATAGAGTCTTTTATAGGAAAGAGAGATGTATTTGTCCTGGGGATCCTTATAATACAATGCCGTCTTCTCCGCAAATTGGGCAACCCTGTCCCTGAATAACGATATAATGCTTCCCATACTCAATCTCTCCTTTATAATATAGATTAGGTATTGTAGATGAATTATTGTAGATTGTCAAATTATTTACTCGGAGAGTTTTAATGATTAAACTTTTTTAGGGCTTCAAAGGGCTGCACAGGAATCCCGGCTCTACTTCACTTCGCTTGCCTCCGCTCAGGACCCAGGTACGTCGCTACGCGTCGTACCTTAGCCAACACACGGGACACCAAAACGCTAAAGCGTTTTTTAGATGCCGCCGGGCTTCCTGTTCCGCCCTCTACGCATAAAGGTAAATCTTTAAAACTCTACTGCGTTTTAGTGGTTGTTTCGTAAGCAATTATGCTAATTAAATGTGTGATTTTCAGAATAGGGATATATTTTACCTGTATTGTTTTTTTTCATGAAATTTATATGGCCGTCAAAGAATAAAGGCAAATTCCCGCCGCCACGTTTACGTTCAGGGAATCAGTGCCTTTGGCCATGGGTATGGTGAATAATGTGTCGCATTGATCGAGCCATTCATTGCTTAATCCCTTTTCCTCGTTTCCCATGATTAAAGCAATCTTCTCCTTGGGTCCCGGTTTTTTTAGCGGGGTTTCCGAATGGTGCGGTGTTGTGCCGACCAGGGTGTATCCTGCCTTTTTCAGCTTTGAAGCTGTTGAAACGGGGTCCTCTATATAGCCGTGTTTAAGTGTGAATGCGGCGCCCATTGATACCCGAAGGACTTTCCTGTTAAAAGGATCGGGCGAATTTTTCGAAAAAAACAGGGTTTTCACGCCGAATGCCGCCGCCGTCCGCATGAGGCCTCCCATGTTTTCCAGTTCCGATATCCCGGGACAGAGAACAACGGTTTTCTCAACATCGCACAATAGCAGGAGTTTTTCCAGGGGATAAATTGTTGGCCGTTCGGCCGCGGCCAGGACTCCCCTGTGAAAACGGAAACCGATAATTTGTGAAATGTCTTTGCCGTCTTTTACTATTAATGGACATTTTTCACCTATTAATGCCTTGTATCTCAAAGCGTTTTCCGGTGGGCATAAAACGGCAACCGGCTTTATCCGGGAAGAGAGAAGACGTTCCACAAGCCAGTTCCCTTCCGCAACCATCAGGCCTTCATTTCGCAGGTCCCGGTCTTTCAGGTTCGTGAAAAGTTTTAACAGCTTATCGGTCATAAGTATTCAGCATACATGGAAGGGGGTAAACGGGCAAGGATTTGGTAGAATTTTAATTAACCGCGGATTACACTTTCAAGTAGTTGAAACTTTCAGCAAAGACTGTAATATTAAGGGCTAATGAAAATTCAATAAGGGGTAAAAGAGTGTTAAGAAAAAGTTTTGGTTTAATTATTTTTTTGGTAATGATGACCGGATTGTTCTACGGGTGTGTGAGTACGGGGAAAGCGATTGATAGAGTCGCCGACAATCCGGATACTTATTCGCCGGGTGAAGGCTGGACCCTGGAATGGTCGGATGAGTTTAATGATGATACATTTGATACAAAGATCTGGGACCGTCAGGAGATGCTTAACCCGTTCAATAATGAATGGGAGCAGTATTATGACAGTCCGGACCTGGTCTGGGTGGAGGGCGGTTACCTGATTTTCAAGGCCGAATGGGACGGTAAAGCACATGGAGACAATCATTACCGGTCCGGCCGGATTCTTTCCAATCCGGGAGGGGAGGAGGGCACAAAGGCCGTTAAGGGCAAAACATTTTTATACGGAAAAATAGCGGCACGGATCCAACTGCCGTACGGTAAAGGTCTCTGGCCTGCCTTCTGGATGGTGGGCGATAATAACAGACAAACCGGCGGAAGTACACCGTGGCCCCGGTGCGGTGAGATCGATATCATGGAAATGGGCTCTCAGTCCGAACCGGATTACGGCCAGGGGACTATTTCCGGGGCCATCCATCATGATCCCGGTACGGAAAAGGAACCACAAGGGTACAACCAGTATATCGTTCCTGGAAAGGTGATCCTGCCGAATAATGAATTTTTTAGTAAAAAATTTCATGTGTTTGAAATAGAATGGGACCCCGGCCAGATTATCTGGAAACTTGACGGTGTGCAGTTCGGGGTAGCGGATATTACCGCTCCGGGAAAGGACGAGTTTCATAAGCCATTTTATATTATACTAAACGTCGCTGTGGGGGGCAATTTTACTGCAGAGCCGGATAAAACCACTCCCTTCCCGCAGTACATGTATGTAGACTGGGTGCGACATTATACCAGGTAGGGCGCCGTGGGGACCCGGCCCTGGAAATTCCGGGGGGCCGGGAATACCGGCAGTTAACTGCAGATAATTAATCCCATACAAGCTGCGGATCGGCAGCACGGAGTTTTTGGATTTATGTTTGTCTTTCTATCCCCTGCCGAAAATGGAGTCAAGTTTCATTGGAATTCTGCACGGTAAAGGTATAGAATAAGTTAATAAAGGAGAAAAATCATGAAAACCCTTACCCTATCTTTACTTATATTCCTCGTTTTCGCTTTTGGACTCAACGCCCAGAGTGTTAAACTCGGGATGACCCTTGCGGAGGTAAAGGCGATTTTAGGAACACCTACGTCCGGAAGTGTGGACGAGGGTTACTATGAATGGAAGAGTCAAAAAATTCTCGGGTATAAAAATACGTTGGTCAAACTCAGGGTCTTCAAGGGAAAAGTGTATACCTACACCTATTCTTTTACCGATGAAGCCGCTTCCAATCCCGTTCTGAAAGGCCTGTTAAAAAAGTATAAAAATTATAAACTGTCGGCCGATTCACAGGATTATACATTCATCCAGGAAGATAAGAACAAAAATCCTGAAGTACAGATAGTGTTCCACAGGTATAAGGGACGCATTACCTTGACGTATCTTGATATGGAACAGGACGCAAAAAAGCGCAAAGCGGATGAGGAAGCGGAAGAGGCAAGTCAACCCAAAGTGGATTTAGACGACCTATAAGGATTTATAAACTGCGGATTGCGCAGATTTTCGCTGATAGGCGGGCACCTCTTTGCGGTAGGAAATATTTTTATATATTGAATAAACCGCTATGGTGTTTCTAATGCAGAGGATTGTAGTACCCCTTCAAAATGAGTGTCGCATCGGCTGTCTCGCCTTCCAGGCCTTTGAACAGTAACTCGACGGAATCTCCTTTGTTGAGTTTCAGTAAACCCCTGGCATCCTTCCTGTATTTTTCCGGAATAAAATAGGGTACGAAAATTTCCCCTTCATATTCCAGTTGCACGCTCTCGATATAGGTGACTTCATCATGAATTTCACGGATTTTTACCTTCATGGTCCCGTCCTTGAAAACACAATCATGTAAAAGAATCATCTCCGGTTCCGGGGACATGACGAACCGCCTGTTTTCAAGCGTTTCGCCAAGGTATTTGTATCCTGCCCCCCGTTCGGCTATAAAAAGGCGCGGGCACGCTTTTCCTTCAAAGAAACTGTATTCAAAATCCTTTGTGATCGGGACGCTGCTTGAGGTGGCGGTATTAAGTATATGGATACCATCTTGCCCGGCGTCATACGCCAGTTTGGTGTTTGTAATCCAGCGTATGCTCCCCGCACCATCTTCAATGATGCGGCTGCACTTCCCGGTTTTTTCGGACAGGATATATACTCCCTGCGAGTCATTACCGTATGAAATAAAGGCGATTTTAGCCCCGTCGGGAGACCACCTGAAACCCCTGGCGCTATCCGCCCCGCCTGTGGGTATTTTTTTCAGGCTGTTTTCTTTCACGTAATAGATGTAATCCGTATTGTCCCCGCCGTAGGTATCGAGGATGATCTTGTTTCTGGTAATGTCCACATCGGATATCCAGTAATCGACATCGGTTAACTTATCCTTGGGCTCAAATGAATTCTTTTTCAAGTTCCAGATACCGAAGTTGTGTTGTTTTCCCTGCCGGTAAACGAGAAAAGCCCGTGTGCCCCGGTCATCGAGCCAGCACGCCGAGCCGATACCCTCAATTTCCGGGGATTCCAGTGTTTTAGCGTTTTTCCCGTTTAAACCGACCGTCCTGAGCACGGCATTATCCCACTGACCCTCGGGAAAACTTTTATATAGAATGGCCCCCCCCTTTACGGCATAATCCTGCAGCATTTTAAAATCCGCTTTTTTGTCGTTTGTGATGTTCCGTATTTTTTTCTTTACACTATCGATATAGAAAATGTCATTCACGTATGTGTCCCCGTTTTCCTGACTGCTGATCAGGGCCTTTCGCCCCTGGTCATAGAGGATGAAATAATCCTTCCCGGAGATTTTTCCCGTGAGGAAAGCGTTCAGTTCTTTGAACGGCGTTTTACTGTCCGCCGTAATCCTGAAAATACTGAACGAATCGCCTTTTTTACCGAAGAACCACTGATTCTTCCTGAATGAATTTTCGTCCCATTGTTTTTGTGAATACAGTGGTAATAAAGCCATAACGATAAAAATGGAAACCAGCAACCGCGTTTTAAAATACATAATCGTCTCCTTTTAACAGATAGTTAATTATAGTGTGGAGCCGGATTATTTTACAAGTCACCCGACAGTTTTGTTTCTCCCCGTTTTTTTTGCCTTATAGAGGTTTTGATCGGCGCGCCTGATAAGATCGTTTGTATTTTCCCCTTTTGATAATTCACTGCACCCGGCGCTGATTGAAAGAGTTTTTTCTACATCAAATTTATAATTGTTTATTATTTGACGAATTTTTTCAGCCAGTTCTTTGCTTCCGTTCAAATTCGTTTCCGGGCACAATATCAGGAATTCCTCTCCTCCCCATCTTCCGCAAAGGTCTGTTTTCCGCAGGTTTTCATCAAGCAGGGAGGATATTTTCCGGAGCACGGCGTCTCCTGCCTGGTGCCCGAATGTATCGTTGATTTCCTTGAAATGGTCTATATCCATTATTATTATTGAAAAAGGCCTGTTATGGCGAGTCGCCCTCTTGTGTTCAATTTCCAGTTCATGTTCAATTTTATGGCGGTTATATAACCCGGTAAGTGTATCGGTAATTGAAATTTTAGCCAGTTTAACATTCTTTTTTTCAAGCAGTATATTTGCTATCTGTAATTTTACCGACCTGTCGTACAACTCGTTTTCGGTAAGGTGTTCTATTTCCTGGGCTATTGCCCCGATTTCATTATTAGGGTAGACATATTTTGATTCAATGTTGTCTTCTCCATTGATAACGGCAGTTACCCTTTTCCTCAGTTCGATGAGAGGGGATGAAAACCGCCGGCCGAGTAATATACTTCTGAAAATGGATACCAGCAATATAATCAATACTGTGATTGAAAGAGTTAACAATAAATTCCATATTATCGGGTCTGTTATTTCCTTCTTCTCTACAACTGTAATAACCACCCAGTCCATATCATGAATATGGCTGTAATACGCAATCTTCGGCACATCCCCGAGCATATACTCGAACTTCCCGTTTTCCTCTTCAAAAGATACAGGGCTTTCCGTTATCTCCGATATATGTTTATTTATATAATTCTGGTTGTGATGGATAATTATTTCGCCGTCCGCCTTTGCTACCAGGCTGTAGGATGATTTATATTCTGCAGACCGCTCTTGGAGTAAATTCGCGATGTCATTGATTGAGCTGTCAATGACCACTACACCTTCAATACCGTTTTCATTACCCGGCAGAACCATTCCTGTGGAAACAAGCCATTCCCTGGTTTTTATTTCCTGGTACGGCAGCCCGATGTAAATAGCCGGTTTGGCCTCAAGGGCGGACTGGTACCAGGGACGCACAACGGGATGGTAGCCTTCGGGCGGCGTGTAATCATTTATTACCAGCTGTCCGTTTTCATAGCCGGAATAGATATAACTGATATTTTTATTCGCCTCTGAAAAAGATTTATACAGGGCGAGAACGCGTTTAATTCCATCGTGATCAATGGAAGGGGCGTTCTGGATATCTTTATTGGCGGCAAGGGCTTTTATTGTATTTCTGATTTCCGTGAAATATCCATCGATGAATGTATTCAACGAATAATTTCTTTGTTGCAGAATTTCCAAACCTTTGGAGAGTTCTATGGTGTAAAGCCAGTTAAAAAGAAAAATAGACAATAATACCACGATTATTATGGAAACAATGATACTGTCAGTAAATATTTCCCGTCTGATTGACTTGTACTTTTTAATCCGATCCATATAAGGCCCTGAACCGCTAAATTATATAAATCCTTTATAATGATTCATTATCGAAGATTATATAAATAAAGGCAAGCCTTTTCGTGATTTTGGAAAAAAAATGCCTTTTCGGATCAATTTGCTTTTAGTATATTAATGTATATTATATAATCTGGAGATGCTTTATGGATCCTGTTTTATTTTTCGGTTTATTCATATTGGTCATTGCGCCGATAGTGACTTTCATCCTGAGGTTTTTTTTCAAAAAGACAATAATCTATCCCGTCCTTCTCGTTTTAATGGCTGATATAGTCATTGTAGGATTTCTGGCTTTTTTTATCGGGGTAAAAGGCCTGGCTCATTTAATATGGGCGACTCCAGTGGGAATCGCTGCAGTAACTTTTTCGCTTATATTTCTGCGCAATATAATTTCAAAACCATTGGCGGTTCTGCAGCATGGTTTTAATGAACTTGCCAGCGGCGGGGGAGACCTGACCAGGAAAATACATTTAAACCAGAAAAATGAGCTGGGTCAATTGACCGGTTTATATAACACTTTTCTTGATACCCTCAAATCCATGATTGGGGAAATTAAAAGTGGAGCCCTGAAAAATACGGATTTAAGCCAGGATCTGGCCAGTACTACGGAAGAAACGAGTACCGCCCTGCAGGAGATGCGGGCAAATACGGGGGGTATAGCTAAAAAAACGGAAGATATGAATTCGGAATTATCCAGGTCGGAAAAGGCCATCATTGAATTTAAGGATTTTCTCGGAACCATAACGGAGCTTATCAGCGACCAGGCGTCGGAGGTCGAGGAATCATCATCCGCCATTAATGAAACGGCCGCATCCATCCAGAATATTACAATGTCAACGAAGAATAAAATGCTCACGGCGGAAGACCTTGAACAATCGGCAAAAACGGGTGATGAGGCCATGAAAAAAACCGTTTCCATAATCCGGACTATTACGGAATCGACGGATAATGTGGCCGGGACGGTAAAAATCATCAACCAGATATCCAGCCAGACAAATCTCCTTGCCATGAATGCTGCGATTGAGGCGGCTCATGCCGGTGAGTCAGGCAGGGGATTCGCGGTCGTCGCGGACGAAATCCGGAAACTCGCGGAGAGTACGGCCGCCAATTCAAAGCAGATTTCCGCTTCTCTCAAGGAAATGATTAAACTCATTCATGAAGCGGAAACATCTTCCACTGTAAGCGGTGAATTGTTCCAATCGATATTTATAAAAATAAAAGAGCTGAAAAATGGAATACTGGAAATTGAGAGCGCAATGGATGAACAATCCGTTGCCAGTAACCAGGTGCTCAGCTCTCTCGGATTCATTATCAATAAAACGGATACGATTAAAAATTCGATACCGGAGGTGGATAAAAAAATTGACAATATACTTTCCGCAATGGAAATTTTAAATAATATATCCGCCGATATTCAGAATGCGATAAATGAGATGAATGCGGGGATGAATGAAATTTCAAGTTCCCTAGAGCATGTAGCCAGATCCGGGGTTGAAAATGCATCCGGTGCTGAAAATATAAAAATGATGCTTGAAAAATTTGTTCTGGAAAAATTATAGGAAACTGCATTACTAAAGAGGTTTAGAGGATGAATGAGATAATCGATCGAATTAATACGCTGAAGAAGGAAAAAAACGCCGTCCTTTTGGTCCATAATTATCAGAGGTCCGAGGTTCAGGAGATTGCCGATATCCTGGGCGATTCCCTTGAACTGAGCCGGAAGGCAAGGGAAACTAAGGCGGATTTGATCGTCTTTTGCGGCGTCCGTTTCATGGCGGAAACGGCCAAGATCCTTTCACCGGATAAAAAGGTGCTGCTCCCGGTAAAAAATGCCGGCTGCCCAATGGCAGATATGGTGACACGGGAAGATGTTCTTGAGCTGAGAAAGGAACATCCGGCGGCCAAGGTAGTCTGTTATGTGAACTCAAGCGCCGATGTCAAGGCTGAGTGTGATGTCTGCTGTACCTCGGCAAACGCCAAAAAGGTGGTCGAAAATATTGATGCCGATGAAATCGTGTTTGTTCCGGACAGGAACCTCGGGCATTATGTCAGCCGTTTCACGAAGAAGAAGGTAATTCTCTTCAACGGGCATTGTTATGTGCATAACAAGGTTAAAAGCGACGAGGTGGCCAGGATGAAGGCGGAGCACCCTGATTTTGTCCTGGTCTCCCATCCGGAATGCCCCCCCGAAGTTATTGATTTATCCGATTATGTCGAAAGCACGTCGGGAATGCTCCGGCTTGCCAGGGATTCGGATATTGATAAATTCCTCATTGCCACCGAGATAGGATTGATAGAAAGGCTCAAAAGGGAAAATCCTTCCAAGACTTTTTACAGCGCCGTCAGCCCGCTTGTGTGCTTTAACATGAAAAAAACCACTTTGGGGGACGTAATGAGTGCGCTTGAAAACGAGGAATACGCCATTGAGCTGGACCCGGAGGTTATGCAAAGAGCGGCAGGTTCACTGGATGAGATGCTTAAATATATCTGATAAATTCATGAATATTCCTGACTAAAATGTTAAAAAAAATCTTAGAAACACTTGTGATTTCTTACACATTGCCTTATTATTAGCTTTGAAAGTGTTTGCTTAAAAGTATGCGAAGCAGAATTTGTCAGGATTTTTTAAGCTGTATAGGAAAGACCCCGCTTTTATGCCTTGATAAGGTAAAGAAAAACCTGTATGCGCAGATCACCGCAAAAATGGAAGGATATAATCCAACGGGAAGCATAAAGGACAGAACGGCTTTATTCATGCTCGAGGACGCTGAGAAAAGGAACCTGATTTCTTCCGGAAGCACAATAATTGAATCCACAAGCGGGAACACGGGTGTATCCCTTGCCGCATTATGCGCTATCAAGGAATACAGGCTGATCATTACTCTGCCGGATACGGTAAGCGAAGACAGAAGACGGTTATTAAAGGCTTATGGTGCCGAACTTCAGGTAACACCTGCAGAAAGCGGGATGAAAGGTGCCATCCAGAAAGCCATGGATCTTTCCGAACAAATCCATGATTCCCTCCATGTTCAGCAGTTCAGCAACCCCTCGAATACACTGGCCCATTTTAAAACGACCGGGGTGGAAATCTGGGATGATACCCGGGGGGAAGTGGATATTCTCGTTGCGGGGGTAGGAACGGGCGGCACGGTAACGGGTGCCGGTTCCTACCTGAAAAAAAAGAAGCCTTCGGTAAAAGTTTACGCCGTGGAACCAAAAGAATCCGCGGTGCTTTCCGGGGGGCATGCAGGGCGGCACGGCATTCAGGGGATTGGCGCCGGTTTTGTCCCGGCCATATTGGACATGTCTGTCCTGGACGGTGTACTTGCGGTCAAGGCGGAGGATGCGGTCAAGGAAGCCAGGCTTCTGGCAAAGGAAGCGGGCCTGCTTGTGGGTATATCGTCGGGCGCCGTGTTATGCGCAAGTCTGGAACTTGCCATGAAGCCCGAAAACAAGGGAAAGCTTATTGTCGCTGTATTTCCTGACAGCGGTGAAAAATATTTAAATATGAGGTTGCTAAAATGAGAATAACAACAAAAGGCAGGTATGGATTACGGGCCGTGTTGAGCCTGGCACAGACCTACTGTAACCGGCCTGTATCTATTAAAACCATCGCCGAGAATGAGGAATTGTCTCCGGAATTCCTGGAACAGATTTTTTTCAAGCTCAAAAAAGCCGGACTTATCAATTCTTACAGGGGCCCGGGCGGCGGATTCATTTTGAGTAAAAAACTTTCTGAAATATCCATAAGGGATATTTTCGAGGCGGTACAGGAAACGATGGCACCCGTACCCTGTACAGATGATTCAAAAAAATGCGGGAGGGAAAAGAACTGT
>JAFGKU010000123.1 GCA_016928415.1 Spirochaetales bacterium | reverse complement strand
GATAACATCCCGCGCATACGGCTTCCCATGTACGCCCCCTTTTGTCCGGTCCGCCCCAGCCCGGGAGCGCATCCTCGTCCGCCGCTGCCTCCTTAACCCGGTAGGTTTCCGCGGCCACATCGCATATCTGCGGCAGGGCCATGAGTTTATCTCCTTTCAGCCCGCTGATCCTGGCCCTTTCCAGGATCGTGTAAACATAATCCATACCGTAGCCCAGTGCTGCCGTTGTCTGGAACATGACGATTTCAGAAAGGTCATAACCGGAATCCTGCAGGAGAATGACGATCTGTTTTCCTATATTGATATCAACGGGTGCCTCGGCGATTATCTTGTGTTTGTCCGCCTTGCTAATGGCCACAATAGTTTTATAATTGCTTTCCTTGGCCGATCCAATGAGGCAATTTTCCCCCCTGGATGCCTGAGAACATTCCGGCAGCACGAGGTTGTCCTTTTCATCTGTACCGCATCCCCAGATGATAAGGGGAACCTTAACCGCCTTCAGCATATCCTGGACCAGCTTACTGCATTCTTCGGGCTTTTTATCGCCCGAGGTGGGGTCAGCACCAAGGAGTTTAAGGTTGATTAAATCAACACCATACTCTTCCACGGATTTTTGAGCCCATTCTATGGGATTATTTATTTCCTTACCAATCGCCGAGACGAGAAAATCAGGCCAATCCGGCACAATATCCGATACAAAACCCGCAATCACGGGCTCGTTGGGAATGCTTCCTTCATCCGTTAAAAAAGGAAGGGTCGTTTGGCCGCCAACGGTAACGGTTTTCTCTCTGGTTCCGCCCTGCTCCTTCGTGGCCCCGATCGTTATTTCGTAAATTTTACCCGTCCATTTTTCTTTTACATCCG
Organism: Spirochaetales bacterium; assembly: GCA_016928415.1. Classification (GTDB taxonomy): domain Bacteria; phylum Spirochaetota; class Spirochaetia; order SZUA-6; family JAFGRV01; genus JAFGKU01. Next base: position 12,722 of record JAFGKU010000123.1, on the reverse strand, counting down.
GTAAATTCATTTCATCCTCCTTTTTTGGTATCTATGGTATCTATTATTAATTTCAACCTTTCCCTGAACTCCGGGTCATCGAATCCCTTTAACGATCCCGTATCCATTATAAGGTCGGAAATATTTTCATTCAAGGGGAAGTCGCAGAGATACGGTACAGACAAAGCTTTTACTTTTTCCATGAGCGCCTCCCTGCGGCGCTCCGGGACCATATTTGTCACCACGTATTTCAACCTTATCACATTCGATATCTGCTCTGTAATTTTATTGACCTTTTCCGCCGTCTGCAGCGAGATGGGATTGTCATTGACAACAATCAGAAGGGCATCGATGTTGCCTGTTGTTCTCCTGCTCAGGTGTTCAAGGCCCGCTTCGTTGTCGATGACGACCCAGGCATAGGACGGCGCCAGGTCGTCGTAAAACTTCCGGATAAGGCTGTTTAAATAACAGTAACACCCCGGCCCTTCCCCGCGGCCCATGGTTATGAGATCGAAACCTTTCATCTCGACCATAATATCGTGAAGGCCCGCTTCCACGTAAGCCGCCTTGGACATTCCTGCGGGGAAATTCTTGAATGTTGCCAGGACATCTTCCCGCAGTTCACCGACGCTCGTTCCCTGTTCCAGGCCCAGGAGAGTTCCCAGGTTGGCATCGGGGTCAGCGTCAATTGCGAGAATCGGCCCTTCACCAATCTCAACGAGATATTTGATGATCATGGCCGTTATGGTGGATTTTCCCGTTCCGCCTTTCCCGGCGATGGCTATGCTTTTACCCAATTTTTCTCCTCCTTGCCTGTGCACAGGGTGGCTTGCTGCATACATTAGGGAAATCTTCCAAATTTGTATGGGGCAGGAACATGGCCCGCTGGAATTCCTCCACGTAGTCATTCGCCGCCATCAAATCGTAATACGTGGTCATTTTCCGGATATCCGTTATCTTCTGAAAAGCTTCCTTGTAAAATGCGGATATCTTTGCACCTGACAATGAGGCATTACCGACGAATTCTATTTTTTCCCTGGACACATCCGGAATCAACCCGATGGTAATGGCGTTTTCGATATCGATGAAACTGCCGAAAGCGCCGGCTATGAAAAAATGCGCAAGATCCGAGGCTTCAAGATTCATCCGCGCCATGAGAATTTTCATTGCCGCGTAGATGGCGGCTTTGGCCGTGATGATGCCTTCGATATCGGATTCGGTAATGTAAATGGGTTTTTTCAAACCCGTTTTTACCTCATCCACTAAAATGAATGTTTTTTTATCATTCATCATAATGATGCGCTTGTCATCTTCTTTAATGAATTTACCGGTTCGGTTTATGATACCGGTCCTGAAGAGTACGGCAAGAAGATCGATAATGCCGGACCCGCAGATTCCCAATGGCTTCCTGTTGTCTATTGTCTTGTATTCTATTTCCAGGCCGTTCTGGTAAACCTCTTCTATGGCGCCCGGCTCTGCCCGCATACCGCAGTCGATGCTGGCCCCTTCAAGCGCCGGACCTGCCGAGGCTGAGGCGGCAACAAGCCATTCCTTGTTTCCCAAAACGATCTCGCCGTTCGTTCCTATGTCGATCAACAAACAGACATCATCCCGCCTGTAAATACCCGTGGCAAGGATACCGGCCGTGATGTCGCTTCCCACCCAGCCGCTTATACCCGGAAGGGAATAAAGCAGTCCGCGCGGGTTTATCTGGATGCCGACCTCGGCCGCGCGGAGCGGCGGCGGTTCGACGGTCACCGGTATATATGGATTTCTCCGGATATTTCCGGTCGGAAGGCCCAAAAGGAAATGGTTCATCGTCGTATTCCCGGCACAGACAACGGCCGTGATATCCTTCAAATTAATGGAATTGTTCTCCGAGAGGTTTAAAATGAGTTTATTGATGTCTTCAATGATCAGCTTCTGTAATAATTCCCCTCCCTTTTTTTCGCTGGTAATGATGCGGGAAATGACGTCCCGTCCGTAAATACCCTGCGAATTGAAACAGGCGGTGGCGTCCAGTGTCTTGAGGGAACTCACGTCTATGATATGGGCCACGATCGTGGTGGTCCCGATATCCACGACAACCATGTAATTGTCCTTTTCCGTGTTTCCAGGCTCTATATTCATCACTTCCGCAATATCCTTGCGTACACCGACCGTCGCGGTAACCTTGAAATCATTCTCACGCAGAATCTGTGAAAGTGATTTCATGATCTTCAGTCCCATCTGCATGGAAGGCAGGTTCAGTCGTCTCTTTATTTCACCGCTTACCCGCTGCTGATCCGCTATGTTGTTGGACAGCGTGGGCGTCTTTAAATCCAGGAAAATTTTCTGCACGAGGGGTAGAACCTTGAATTCCTCGTACGGCAATTCGGCCCTGAAATCCTTGAAACGGGCCGCGTCTTCATCCGCCTTTGCCTTTTCCTTGGCAAGCGTTTCCTCGGGGATTTCAATGATCAGGTCATTTTCAACATGTGTCATACAGGCGAGAATATACCCGTTCCTGATTTCCTCCCTGGTCAATTTACCGGAAATCTCGCCGGAAACTTCTCCCTTGAGTACGATCATCTTGCATCGGCCGCAGATGCCGTCTCCGCCGCAGAGATTATTGATCGTAATTTGCGCTTTTGATGCCGCTTCAAGAACCGTAGAACCTTTCGATACCGTTACTTTCCTGTTAAGCGGATAAAAAGTCAAAGTGACATTTGGCATTCACTATCCTTTAGTTCCGTTCCCTATTTCCACGTCTTGTGGAGGAAGGCGGGGATTTCTCTTGATGTTTCAGGCCCGATGATCACTTCTTTCCATTCAGAGATATCCTCGATCTCTCCCTTGTAGATGGGCAGAAGTCCGGGTATTATCAGTTTATGATGTTTCACCTTTTCATTCGCTTTCTGCGCGGCGAGCGTCTTGACAACCTTTTCGGGTGAAATCTTATCGCCTGCATACGAATTAAGCACCCCGAGCCCTTCCGTGTCCACCACGGATATATAGGCGGGAATTTTACTACGTTCCACTTCACCGGCCACGCTGAAATAGGTAAGGGCAAAATTGGTGGTAAAAAGAACCGGGGCGTCATCGCCCGGGCTTCCGATCTCATACAGTTTGGCTTCCACCGTATTGGGAACCTGCGGGTCCGTGTAGATGTCCTGTATGGATGTAAGAATGGGCAGGTACTGCCAGGGCTCGGTCCCATTGACAATCACTATGCCGCCGTATTTAATGCTGAATACGGAAGCGAATATCGGTTCCGCTTCTTCTGAAAATCCGTTTAAATCCACCATGGCCGGATACCCGAGAGCCCTGAAATTCTTTTTCAGGCAGACCCGCCTTGCGGAGGTTAGGTCTCGAAGCGTCTGGCCCGGTTTATCCCCTTTAAAACAGAGGACAATTTCCTCCGCGCCCTTGTCCTTGGCCTTCTGGGCGAGGTCTGCTAACTCCTCATTCGATCCTCCGGATACGGCCAACGGAACCTTTGCACTGGCGGCGACTCCCGCCATTGCATCGATATTGGAGGCGTTGGCCCCGTAAATCATCGGCTTTTGCGCTTTAACGGCATCAACACAATCCTTCATTACATTCGCGTCATTTCCGATCAAAATGAGTGAAAGGAGTGATTTTTCCGCTACGGCCTTTACCCGTGCCACAGGATCACTGCACCCGTCCAGTTCAACGGCAAATAAATGCAACTTCAGTGTTTCACCCACCCTTATAAACCTGGCCTCGTTGATCTTCTCCACCGTTTTTAGAGCATCACCATCGTTAAGGGAAGCTTTGAGTCTTATCGCAATCAAGGTGGAATTATGAAATTTCTCCTCGTGCCGGAACATGACCGTTTCCCGGCCCGTTTTGCACGCCTTGTCGCCGGTACCGATGGTTACCAGCTTCATGGGCGGTTCCGAAGCCTCGGAAAGCGTTGTTTTGGCCTGGTCCGATAAATGCGGACAATCGGTCAAATTTTTCTGTTTGGCCGCCACCTGCATGGCGAACGCCATACACGTGGGCAATCCGCAATCCTTGCAGTTCGTTTTGGGCAGCTGTTTGTAAATATCCATACCGGTCAATGCCATTTGTAATACCTCCTCGAAAAACTCTTACCCGTTATAAGTAAGGCCATATATTCTTATTATATTAAAGATTCCAGTTGAAAAACAAGCTCTAAAAACGCCGGATCGCCTTAGGCGACTCAAAAAAGCGGGTCCATGGTCAACGCCGGATGCTTCACCTTTTGCAGGTATTCCAGCAGCTGTTCAACCTCAACCGCGTCTTCTTCCGTGGCTATCTTGTCAAAAAGGTCGGAAATCCCCTTTTTATCCAATATTGCCTTCAAACGCTCGCCCACCTCTTCCTTCAACTGTTTAGGCATCCAGACAATTCTCGGCTGCCCACCCTCCGCGGAGATAAATTTAGCGCTACTGATATAAAGTTTGCCTATGCCGGTGAAACCGGGCGTCTGCGCGCCGCCGCCGACCTGTCCGGCCAATGTTGAAAATTTAATGCCTATCGGCGTCATACCGGTATAATCCCTGTCGACAATCATGATGCCGTTCGCTTCAGGCACGATGGCCGCGATGCATTCAAAACAGCCGCACGAGGTCATGGGATCTTCCATGATGGAATACGCATTGAACACCTTCAGGTTCCCATTGGATTTCAGCAGGACAAAATCATTGATATTTTTCCATTGTCCCAGCCTCTCATCGATGCATTCGCCTTTTTTAACCGGTTCATTCGGACCGTGCGAATCAATCTGGAACGAGGCCTTGCAGTCCAGCCATGTATAAGCCCCGCAAAGGCCCAGTCTCTGGGGCGTGACGATGCAAACATGGTTGGGCGCATAGGACTGGCAGAGGGTACAGGAATAATAAACATCCACATCCTCGTCCTGCATACCGCCGATCCTCTCGTCCCTGATATTGTAGGCTGCCTTGGCTTCCTCCATGGGTTTCTTTACTTTTTGGGCATCTGTATAAATCTTGACCTGAACCCTGTCCACAATCGTGGAGAATTCCTCGTGCATCTTGGCCACCAGTATTTCGCCGAAATGCTTTATGCTGAAACCTTTTTGCGCCGCATCCTTGCTTATCCTGACCCAGATAATGGACCGCTGGCCCATGTGGAAAATACCGTTGGCGCAGGAAATGAACTCGTGAATTCTTCTTTCCAGTACCGACTCGAAGTCTTCCTGGAATTCCCTGCCGCCCACTTCAACTACAATACCAAGCGGGTACGCTTCTCCCTCCTTCATATCACCGATTTCAGGGCCTATTACCTCGATGTTGCCGTCCACGATGTCCTCGACCTGTTTCATCCTGAGCAGTTCGAAACCATCGGTGTATTTACCGCCGAACTGGACATACATGTCTTCCTTCCTGACGCGCTCGCCCTCGAACCCGGCGCCGTACGGCACGGGAATGGGCAATTTCTCCAATTTTATTGTGAGCCCGCGTAATTCGATAGCGCGGCTTATAATGTCCTCCATCTTGATGCCTGATATGACATGCTCATAAGTACAGATTCCCGTGGGAAGGATCTGGGGTATTTTCACATTCGAAATGACAGGGAAACCGAAATTGATCGCCCCGGCCGCGGTGGCGTATTTTTCATCCATTATGAGCTGGGCCTTGTCCGCATCCTTGTCCTTGCCGAGGGCCATGACAAAGGCAAAAACCCTCTCCTTGTTGTAAAGGAGAATGTCCCTTGCCGCTTTCAGGTCTCCGGGTGTAATGCCGCCGAACGTCATGGCGGAACGCGCCGCGAAATTCAGCGCATGGATGGCGGCCGTAATATCCTTTCCGTAGGGCACGATAAACGTGTCCCAGTTCATTTCGATATTTTCTTCGTTGAGCTGCTCCGCGATCGATCTTCCGTCTGAATTCCCCGCAATAAATACAAGTATGCTCCTTTCCTGGAGTCCGCGGACAAGCGTCACTGCCTCTTCGTTCGTGGATGTGGCACCGACTATGGCGGCAAAGCCGGGCATCCTGCCGTCAACGAGCTTGATGCCCTGCATTCTCAACGTGCTGTCATCGGAAAATCCGAGCCAGATGCCGTCCTGCGGATTCGGACCGATCAGATATTTCAATGATTCGATTATTTCCTCTGCTATCAATGTAGCCACCCCGGAATTGAGCGTCTCACCAAGATACGGTAGCCACACGGAATCTTTGGGAATCCTCCCCAAAAGCTTTTTCGCTTCGGCCAGGGATTCCTCGAGGTCACCGGCCTTTTCCACCTTTTGCCCCAGAAACAGGTACATTATGGGAAGGTAATAGGCGGTATTGGGATATGCCACGGCCGCGTCCTTCCCCTTTTGTCCTATAGCCTTTTGAAGGAATTCCTCGGCCTTTGCCACCATTGCGTGGGCTCCTCTGATGGCCGCTGTAGCGATTATTTTCGACATATATAAATCTCCTTCCTCCCTGATTTCTTTTTTTCAGGCGGGAGTACCCGCTTTAAATATTTTTCTCCTGCACGCAGGACATTTGGAAAGGACATCCTTTTTTAAACCGGGTGCCTTCTTTTTCAATTCTTTTATGTATTCGGAAGGTGCGTATAACGCGCCGCATTCCGTACACTTCTGCATTTTAACGTCCGCGTCCCAGGCGGGCATTTTCAGACGATTACCTTCGATAACGTATTTTATGGCGCCCGTCGGGCACACGTTATAACAGGCAAGACATCCGATGCAGAGTGAGCTGCCCGTTTGAAAGGGGGCCGTCACCTTCTTTTTGACGCCCCGGAATGCCATGCTTATGACATTGGCCTGTATCGAATATTTACAGACCTTTTCGCACAGCCCGCACAAAATGCAGTTTTCCCTGCCTTGGTTAACTGATTCGAACCTGCCGGTTTCGGCGCCGTACTCCGCGGCCAGTTCCAACAGGCGTTCGGACCGGGGGGCCCTTGATAAAAGCAGTTCCAGGATCAGCTTGCGCTGCTTCCTGACCTTGGGGGTATCCGTCTTGATAACGAGCCCTTCGTGTACCGGATAAACGCACGAGGCGTCCATCCAGCTTACCGTCCGGCCCCTTTTCTCCACGCTCATTTCGACGATGCAGATCCTGCAGGCGCCCGAAGCGGCAACAGCCTCATGATGGCACAGCGTCGGGATGGTTATCCCCGCCGACCTGGCCGCCTCCAGGACCGTGGTCCTGTTTTTTACCTGAAGGGTCTTATCGTCGATCGTGATTGTAACCAGATCATTGTTTTCCATGGCAATTACACCTTTTTCACCGCATCAAACGCGCATACGTCGAAGCATATGCCGCATTTGGTGCACTTTTCCGGGATTATCCTGTGCGCGACCTTTTTGCCGCCTTCGATAGCCGAGGCGGGACAGCTTTTCAGACACTTGCCGCAGGCCGTGCAGGCCTCGGGAATGATCGTGTACGTGATCAGCGCCTTGCAGACACCGGCCGGACATTTCTTTTTTTCGATGTGGGCCTTGTACTCATCCCTGAAATAAGTGAGCGTGCTTAAAATCGGGTTGGGTGCCGATTTGCCCAGAGCGCAGAGGGAACAATCCTTTGTCACTTGAGCTATTTCCTCTATGAGCTCGAGATCTCCCGGTTTTCCTTCACCCCGTGTAATCCTGTCCAGGATCTGTTTCAGCTGGTACGTTCCTTCCCTGCACGGTGTGCATTTCCCGCACGATTCATCCACCAGGAAGGACAGGAAGTAACGGGCAACATCCACCATGCAGGTGTCCTCGTCCATGATAATGAGGCCGCCGGAGCCCATCATGGACCCGACCTTCACCAGTTCATCGAAGTCGATGGGGATGTCCGCTTTGTCCGCCGGGATGCATCCGCCTGACGGCCCGCCGCTTTGCACGGCCTTCAGTTTACGGTTGCCCGGGATTCCTCCCCCGACACCAAACACCAGTTCTTTCAATGTCATGCCCATGGGAACTTCGACCAGCCCCGAATTCACGATATCGCCGACAACGGAAAACACCTTGGTTCCGGCGCTGCCCTTTGTTCCGATTTTCCTGAATTCACTGCCGCCCATATTCACCACAGCAGGCACGTTTGCCCACGTTTCCACGTTATTGAGGGTTGTTGGTTTTTCCCACAGACCCGATTCCACAGTATGGATATGCTTTGTTCTCGGTTCACCGACATTTCCTTCGATAGACGCCATCAACGCGGTGGATTCACCGCACACAAAGGCGCCGCCGCCCCTGTTGATGCGGATATCGAACGAAAAATCCGTACCGAATATGTTTTTACCCAGCAGACCATGGTTACGCGCCGTTTCGATGGCCTGCTTCAACGTTTCCACGGCAAGGGGGTATTCCGCCCTTACGTACACATACCCTTCATTGGCGCCTATGGCATACCCGCCGATGGCCAGACCCTCTATCACGCTGAAGGGATCTCCTTCCAGTACCGTCCTGTCCATATACGCACCGGGATCGCCTTCGTCCGCATTGCAGATGACGTATTTTTTATCGCCCTTTGCGTTACGGCACGAACGCCACTTCCTGCCGGTCGGGAAACCGCCGCCGCCCCGGCCCCTTAACCCGGAAGTCTCGATCTCGTCGATGATCTTGTCCGAATCCTGACCGTTTAACACATCAAAAAGCGTATAAAACCCCCCGCGTGCTATGTACTCGGACAGGTTATGCGGGTTGATGAATCCGGAGTTCCGTAAAGCGATTTTTTCCTGTTTTTTATAAAAGGGAATATCCCTGTATTTTGCATGGCCGGAAGGCAGTTTTAAATCCTTCAGGGGATTGGCATAAAGCGCGTCATCCAGCGTCATGAGTGAATTTTTAACCGGTGTCTCACCCTTGATCCAGCTTTTAAGGAGTTCCTCCGTCAGCTTCTTTGTCATGTCCGCGTACACCACGGTGACCGAACCCGGAACGGACACATTGACCATCGGTTCGCGCTTGCACAACCCTATGCACCCCGTCCTGGAAAGGACGAACTTGCCGGAGGATACCTGCCCGGACAGGAAATCGAAAATCTCCTGGGCACCGGACGCTATTCCGCACGTCCCGGCCTGGACGGCAATTTTGACCGAATCGGCAAAGAGGAGCCTGTTCCCCTTCTCCTTGAATGCATCCAGGTCTTTCTTTTTAATAATCTTGTCCATACGCCTATTTAGCCTTGTATTCCTTAATTATTTTTTTCAGTTTATCGGCGGTCAGATTGCCGTATGTCTTTCCGTTTATCATCATGGCAGGCGCCAGGCTGCAGCACCCGAGACACCTCACCGCCTCGAACGAGAACAATCCATCCTTCGTGGGCACGCCCATTTCCGTATCCAGCAGGGAACCCAGTTCCTCGATCAGCTGGTTCCCGTTTTGCAGGTGACAGGCGGTACCGAGACAGACCTGGATGATGTACTTGCCCTTGGGCTTCAATGAAAACGCATTGTAAAACGTGGCCACGGAATAGGCCTGGACAAGGGGCACCTTCACTCGCTCGGCAACACGCTTCAAAGCATCTTCCGAAAGATAATGTAACTTCTCCTGGACTTCCTGGAGTACGGCGATTAAGGAATCCGGTCTGGGTTCATACTTTTTTAAAATGGTGTCCAGTTTTTTATCGGTGCCTGTTTTTGTCATGCTTCTTCCATTTCCTGTTTTATGGCCACCTTATACCGTTTCTTATGCTTAAGCGCGTTCACTTCCTTTACGGAAATGTATTTGATCGTCCCATTGGGGCAAGCTTCCGCGCATGCCGGTTCCCTGCCTTCCCCGAGCCGTTCGATGCAGAGATCACACTTTATGAGCGTCTTCCCGTCCGCACCTTTTTTTATGACACCGAACGGGCAAACAATGACACAGGCCTGGCAGCCTATGCATTTTTCCCTGTTCAGAACGACCGGGCTCTCCTGGTCCTCGCGCGAAATGGCTCCTGACGGGCACACCGTGATACAGGGGGCGTCCTCGCAATGCCGGCAATGAATCGGCACGACCACATCCTCGATTTTCTCAAGAATGATCCGCGGAAATTCCTTTTTTTCCTCCAGGATCGCCTCACCCAAATTCTTGCTTTCCGAATGCGCTACCGCACACGCCAGCCTGCAGGAATGGCAGGCCATGCATGTTTCCACGTTAATATACAATATCTTGTCCATAGACACCACCTTATTTCGCCGGTTTATAGCTTTGTTCGTACATGACGGGCTTCAATTTCAGAAGCTTTCGCTTTTTATCTATATGGTCCAGCATCATATGCGCTGCCTTGATCGGGTCCGGCTCAAAAGCCCATTTACCGCCTACCTCTTTTTCTATATCCTCTGTCAGGTATTTATAGAGGTTCGGGCTTCCCTTGACGGGAAGCGAATGTCCAATCATCGTATAAACCCCGGATGCGACAAAATAAAACCCGATGGAGACGGCTTTCTCGGACATCCATTCCGGCGCCGCCCCGGCTACCGGCAGGTCGGATATATCCTCACCTAACCCTCCTTCGGCCACCACATTGGCCAATACCCGCAGTATCCGGCTGTTGTCCACGCAGGAACCCAGATGAATGACCGGCGGTATGCCAACGGCGGCGCAAACCTCCTGAAGGCCCTTGCCGGCCAGCTTGAAAGCCGCCTCGGGCTTCATCAAGCCGTGTTTGGCGCACGATATGGCATTGCAGCCCGTTGTCACCACAAGCACATCGTTTTTAATCAATTCCTTGACCATTTCGATATGGCCGTATTCATAATCGATATTGGGGTTGGAGCACCCGATCACACCGGCCGCCCCGCGCAGCCTGCCGGAAATGACGGCGTCATTCAGCGGCCTGTAAGTGGCGCGGTATTTACCGCCAAGAAAGTCAAACACCGATTCGGTGGAAAATCCGGCAACCAGATCCTCGGTGTGCTGCGGGATAAAAACCTTCTTTTTATCACGAGCAGAGTAATTATCTATCGTGATTTCAAGGATCTGCCGGGCAATCTCCAGGGCTTTTTCCTCCTTGAACTCTATGTGCTGAACATCGGGCATTTTCCCCTTGGGGGATGTGGTGATAAGTTTTGTATGAAAACAACTGGAGGCATAGGCGAGACCCGGCATAAGGCATTGGACGTCCACAACCATGGCATCCACCGCTCCCGTCGCAATGGCGAGTTCCTGTTGAAGGAAACTTCCCGCGATGGGGATGCCGTGCCTCATAAGAATTTCATTGGCCGTACAGCAGATTCCTCCGATCACAATGCCCTTGGCCCCCTTTTCCCTGGCCTTGGCAATCATCTTTTCATCCATGGCCACCATGGCGAGGATGTCGGAAAGGACCGGTTCATGGCCGTGAACGATCAAGTTCACATGATCTTCCTTGAGCACACCGAGGTTTGCCTGGGATGACTGAATGAGAGGCCTGTTGAAAAGAATGTCCGACAATTCGGTCGCGATCATTGAACCGCCCCAGCCGTCGCCGATAGCGGCACGCAAACCCTGGGATATCAGGTTTTTGTATTCGGCATCCACCCCTATATGGGTTCTGTGCATGATTTCAACGATTTCCCTGTCAATGGAACGGGGGAGAATATTTAAATCCTTCCATAATTTTACCCGTGCGGCAGGTGCCGTTTCAGTCATCTTTACATATCCCTTATACTGGCCAAATTCGGTGAGGGCCTTTTCCGCCAGTTCTCTCGCTATCTCTTTCGGATCTTTACCTTCCGTATTGATTCCATAGATACCGGCCACTGCCTTAAGTTTGTCGGTATCCTTTATCTTATAATCAAATTCCGACTTGGTCGCGGTAAGAAGCAGGGTATGCGCAATGTCCCGGCCATGGTCCGAATGGGCAGCCGCACCGCCGGCTATCATGCGTATGAGGTTCCTGGCCGCTATTGTATCCGCGTTTGCCCCGCAAACACCCACTTGAGGTCCTTCCCCGAAGGGATCAATTCTGCACGGGCCCATGCTGCATATCCGGCAGCAGATTCCCAGTTCACCGAAACCGCAATGGGGCTGCATGTCCGCATACCTGTCCCAAACAATGGGAACCTGTTCCTTTCGGGAATGATTAAATAATTCCTGCGAAGCCTTGTCCGCATATTTTAATTCTTTCGCCATCTATAGCCTCCAATCATACCGATTAATGAACGCAAATTATTTAAGGCCGGCAGATAAATCAGACTCCCATACCAACCTTTAATTTCAAGACAATACCGCGGACTAAGTCCGGGATACCGCTGTCTATATCAAAGAGGGATAATTCACCCCTGCTTAATTTTAAAAGATCATCGGAAAACGGTAAAAAACCGAGAACCTCCAGTGATCCGCATTTTTCCCTGATAAATTCTTCTTCTTCCGCATTCCCGACCTTGTTGCCGACCACTTTCAGGGATTTGACCTTTATATCAGCGGCAAGCTTCTGAATCCTCAAGGCCGTTTCAATACTCGTCCGGTTTGGTTCCACCACGACAATCATGGTATCCACACCCTGTACCGTCCCCCGGCCCAGGTGTTCGATCCCCGCCTCCATGTCTATGATGACAGTTTCATTGCGGAGTACGGTCATGTAAGAAAGAAGCTGTTTTAAAAAGGCGTTTTCCGCGCAGGCGCAGCCGGCGCCGCCCTTCCTGATGGCCCCGAGGGTCATGAGTTTTATACCATTCACCTGTACGCTGTATTTTTCCGGGATGTCGTCGACTTTGGGATTCATTTTGAAGATGGGAGCGGGTGTGTTACCTGAAACCTCGGTCCTCTCCGCAATCAGGTCTTTTAAATCACAGATAGGTTCCGGCCGGGCTTCATCCGGGACATTGAAGATGGTTGCCAT
>JAFGKU010000122.1 GCA_016928415.1 Spirochaetales bacterium | reverse complement strand
GTTTGCGCGTGTTTGTCATCCTGCTACAAATACACACCGGATGCCGTTCTCATTGACCACACCAGGGGATTAATTCCCTATTTTTACGGTTTTTAGTGTGCAATGTAAGTATATTAATTTATCAGGTATTTTTCCAACAATTTTAACGGCTCCCCGCCGGCAAGCCGTTTCCTGCGGCGGTAATCAGATCCTGAAGAACTATCGCTTCAGGGGAGATTTTTCCCGGACCATTGTCCCCGTGCGGAGAATTTCCTCAACCTTGAACGTTCCGAATTTCCGCGCCTTCAGGAACCCGTCCCAGCCGGCTTCCGCAAGCCTGCCGTACTTCCAGAGATCGAGCAGCCATTCATTGGCATACTCGGGGTCATCCTGGGTTATTCCCGCCTGTATTTCGACACACCACTTTTGATTGTAGCCTTCCTGCGAACCGATCGGCTCGGCCATGATAATGGGCATACCGAGAGCGGCATAAAAAACCAGCTCACTGGGTTTTGTCCAGAGTATGTCCGTCGTACGCATTAACGCCGTAAACTGATCAAAATATTCGTACAGATCGGAGGAATGGACAATCGGTACCTCACCCGGGGCAAACCCGAGCTCCTTTATGCCTTCGACAAAGTAATCGCGGACTTCCTTTTTAATGCCCGCGACAAGGGTCAGTTTAAGTTCCTTTTTCTTGATATGGTTTTTCAGGCTCTTGGCCGCCTTTATTCCGATATCGGCCAATGCGCCCGCTCCGCCTACCGCGTAAACGATTGAAAGAACACGGTCCTTCTTGAACCCGATATTTTCATTTCCCAGAAAATATTTTACGTTTGTGCCGTGCAACGGCCAGAACCGGTCCTCGGGATCAAGATAATGAAGCCGCTGACCCACATCATGACGAAGGATTTCAAGCTTTTCGCTTCCCAGAATACTTTTAGGGAGAGGAAAGCCTGTGAGGAATATGCTCTCATCCGGCACACCGTATTCCTTGAGCCTGTTGAGCGCCCTGCTGCAGGGGGCCAGATAGATGGTTTTACTTTTTCGTGCATCCGCAGGAACCCACGCACGGTTGATTTCAGCGTCCGTAACAATGCAGTAATTCCTGCTGTAATCGTAGTAATCCGCAATAATGGAAGGAATGGGATAACTCGAAATCATGGGAAGCGGTTTGGTATAAATCCTTTCCATTAATGCCTTCCCCAGCCCTTTTTTAATATATGAACGGATCAGGTTGACCTGGAAACTCGGTTTCGAGAGGTCCCTGAACGGATAAAAAGGCGGAATGTAGAGAAACCGGTTCAATGCGCCAAAGGCAATTTTTCCAATAACGGGAATTTTTTTAAGCCGCGATACCGTTTCATAACCGGAGGTGAGGTTTCTCCAGAGTTTCATTTCCGATTCCGATGATACTTCGGGTTGTCCCACATGAAGTATATGATCCTGTGCCAGATGGGCAAGAGGATAACTGCCCCTTTGATGTCCCAAACCCATGCTGATGGTAACGACCCACGCTTTCAGTTCATTGTTATTGTTATTATTTTCAGCCTGATTTCCCATATCTGTTTCGCAATTCCTTTCATTGAGTAATCTACTAATATACAGTATAGGAGGGTACTTTTATTTTTGCAAGGGGGGGGGTGTAAGAGGTGGGATACCGATTGAATTTTAAAGGTGAAGCCCCCCTTGGTTACACACTTGATTTTTATCCGTCAGGAATAAATAATTCAGAAGGAATATTCAGGATACCCTATATCCGATCGGAGTTAATCGTAAAAAAAGCCATCATCCTAATTCTATTAATACATTCCGCCTGCCAGCCCCTTTTGAACAGGACCGTTGAATACAGGCTGTCGGGAACTGCGGCAAAAACCTATGTAATGTGTGTCTATGATAATTATACAAGACTGGCGCATTTTTATAACCCCACACTTCCCTGGTCATACACATGTAATCTTTCCACCGGGGAGACCGCCCACATCGACGCACGGAACCTGGGAGCTTTTACCGAGAATTTAACCGCCGAAATATGGGTGGATTCCATTTTACAGGCAACAATTACGAAGACCAAAATAGAAGACCCATTGAATGACTGACACATTAAACTGACTTATATTATTCAATAAAAAACAAGTGGAAAAAAAAACTGGGCGGCGCAGGACTCGAACCAGCGACCCCCAGCGTGTCGAGCTGGTGCTCTAACCAAACTGAGCTAGCCGCCCCTTAAGAGGTTGACATATTACTGTTTTTTTAAAGTCATGACAACCCTTTCCAGAACTTTTTTTCTGTCCAGGGGCTTAACAATGTAGTTCTTTGCTCCTAAAAGGAGCGATTTTTTGACAAGGTCCTGCTTTCCCAGGGCACTGATCATGATTACCTTGGCTTCCTTGTCAAATTCCATTATCTTTTCCAATGCCGTGACACCGTCCATATTGGGCATGGTAATGTCCATGGTTACGATATCCACATTAGGGAATAATTCCTTGTATTTTTCAACGCCGCTCAAGCCGTCTTCCGCCGTGCCGACCACTTCGAACCCTTCCGATGTGAGGATTTGATTGATCTGTTTGGTGACAAACATGGAATCGTCGACTATAAGAACGCGAAATGACTTTCCATCATCTTTCAGTCCCTCGGGTTTTCTTTCATTTACATTAGGAAAGTCCATTTTAGTCTTCATTTAAATTACCTCCTAATTCCTCTCCCTTAAAGCCACATTGATTTCCAGTTTTCCGTGTTCCAGTTCCATTGGCACTATCAGCGCCTCCACTTCAAAATCGGTAATCTCCATTTTATTACCGGTTATGATGGTGGGGGGTGTTAAATCAAATTTAAAGCCAAGCTCCGATAATTTTGTCACGGCCTGGGCTGTGATCATGTTCGCCAGTTCGGTTATGGTAGCCTTGGCCAGTTCATCCAGTTCCTTTAA
This sequence comes from Spirochaetales bacterium, assembly GCA_016928415.1. Classification (GTDB taxonomy): domain Bacteria; phylum Spirochaetota; class Spirochaetia; order SZUA-6; family JAFGRV01; genus JAFGKU01. The sequence continues at coordinate 15,046 of JAFGKU010000122.1, read as the reverse complement.
TTCTTCACCGTTCATTATGGAAGCGATGGAAATAGCCGTTTTCGTTGACATATCGAATAAAACCCGTCCTTCAACATCGCCGGTCAGGCCCACGATCGCCGTTACGCCGAGGACTGGTTGAGAGGAAGCTTTAAGAAAAATCTCGCCCCGAGTAATATTGTCACCGACAAGCTCCTTCAGTATATTAAATGCCGATTCGACAAAAGGATTTATGTATTCTACTCTCATACCGTTCCCTTCCTAAAAGAATACCAGATATCAGACTTTTTGGTAAGCCCTGATGGGGCCGCTTTCTAAAAGTTTAAATCCGTCAAATTCAACGTATTCATTGCTCCCCACGACCAGAATTCCGCTTTCCGCCAGTTTATCCCAGCATTCCTCTATAATTTTCGACTGGCTGGACGGGTCAAAAAAGGAAAAGACATCCCTGGCCACTATCAGGTCCATCAGGGGTATCGTATTGTTGCTTAAAACATCATGGTACTCAAAAAAAACCAGGTCCTTGACTTCAGCCGCAAATTCATACCCGGAAGGTAATGGGCGGACAAAATTATTATCTATCAGGTATTTTGGCGTGTTTTGCTTGGTCAAAACCAATCGTGTTGCATTGGATACATCAAGCAGGTCTTTATCATTGGCCCATATTTTTATCCGGGCTTTGGGATATTTCAGTCTCGAAAGACAGGCCAGGGAAAACGGTTCATAGCCCTTGCCGCACCCGATATTCCAGACGTTCAGGGACGGTTTATTGCCGCCGGGAAGAAGGTTTATATAAGCATCCTTGTATTCCTTATCCCAGATCATTCCCGTATAGGGTGAATAAAAAGATGAAAGGAACTGGTCAGCTTCTTCCTCATTTTTCAATTGAAAATCCGCCTTGATGGCCGAACGGATCTTCTTCCATTCCACCAGGCGATCCATTACCCAGGATTCATTCATCGCTGTGACAAAGAAATGACTGAATGTTCTCAAGGAATCGGTCATGAATTCCAGGCCGGCATCGTCGTGAGCAGGCGCCTCAACTTCCTCCGGCTCCTCTTCCGCCTTTTCCCTTGAATCGATGAATAATTTTTGTTTATCCGTTTCTTCTTCATCCATGAATATTCTTTCAACATCAAGGATGATATAGAGGTTATCATTGTACTCGACGACACCGCTTATGTATTTTATATTGATGTCGCTGAAAATGGGCGGTGCCGGCTGTATGCTTTCACTTGAAATCCCGATGACCTGGTTTATTTTATCCACAACAACGCCGAGCCGGATTTCCGAAAGTTTCAGAATAATCACGTCTTCCAGGGTGCCCGCCGGTTTTTCCTTTTCAGGCAAATGGAACATTTTCCGCAGATCAATGATGGAGATGATTTCACCGCGCAGGTTGTGCACGCCCCTGACAAAATGCTGGGTATTGGGAACATAGGTAAATTTCTCAACCTTGGAAATTTCCTTGATTTTCATTATGTCGATTCCGTATTCCTTGTCGGCCAGGGAAAAGGTTACCATCTTGAAATCGATTTTTTTTACGACTTCTTCGTTTGCCTGTTCCTCTATTTTTTCACCGGTTGAGCTCATTTAAACCCCTTTATACTATCCGGGCTTCCCGCTCCTGCTTCTTGGTAATTTCCTGACGAAAACTCAATTCAAGCAGTTTGCCCACATCAATGATCAAGGCAACAGTACCGTCACCCAGGATCGTGGCGCCCGCTATTCCGGGACTGTTGGAAAATTTATCCTTCAGCGGCTTAATGACAACGTCCTCCTCGCCGATCAGCGAATCGACCATCAGGCCCACCTTGTTGTCTCCCGCGCCTACAACCACGATATAATAATACGGTTTCTCTTTTTCCGATGCAAGGTTGAAGAGATTGTTCAGCCGGATAAGGGAGAGAACATCGTCCCTCAGGTTGAACACCTCGTAATTGTCGATGAATTTTATCTCATCCAGCTTGATTCTCAGGCTCTCGATAACGCTGGTAATGGGTATGGCGTACGTTTCCTGGCTCACTTTAACTAAAAGGCCCTGGATGATGGCCAATGTCAAGGGCAGGCGGATGATTATTTTGGTGCCTTTTCCCTTCTCGGACCAGACACTCACACTGCCGTTCAGTTTTTCGATTTTCTTTCTTACCACATCCAGGCCGACGCCCCTTCCCGACACGTTTGTCACCTTTTGCGCCGTTGAGAAACCCGGTTCGAAAATGAGGTTGAACGCTTCCAGTTCCGACAGCTTTTTATCAGGGTGGATGACCTTGTTTTTGATGGCCTTTGCCTGTACAGCCTCGATATCGATACCTTTTCCGTCGTCATTCACTTCAATTATAATGACGTTTCCTTCATTATACGCTTTTAACAAAATATTGCCTTCCAGGGTCTTTCCCAGTTTGGCCCTCTCATCGGGAGGTTCGATGCCGTGGTCCAGAGAATTCCTGACGCAATGAATGAGCGGGTCAAGAAGGTCTTCAATCACGGATTTGTCAAGCTCCGTATCCTCACCTTCGGTAACGAGCCGGACATTTTTTTTCAGGTCACGGGACAAATCACGGACAAGCCTGGGAAACCGGGAAAATATCTGGGACACGGGCACCATCCGGATTTTCATGACGCCTTCCTGCAGTTCATTCGTATTCCGCCCCAGGTTCTGTGCCGTACTCCTGAATTTGACAACGGCATTTTTTAAAGCCGATTCAAACTGCGGAAATACCTCAAACAAGTCACCATATTGATCCATCAAGTCCTTGTTCAGGACCTTTGCATCCTTTTTGCTTGTATTGAACTTGTCCAGGATCTCAGGCAATGCCTTGAAAAGATCTTTCAATTTTATACTGAATTTGCTTTCGGCTTCCTGGAGGTTTACCAGGATGTCGTTAAATACCGTGTTTATCTGATTGAACGTCGCCTTGTTGATTACCGCTTCACTGACCAGGTTCATCAGGTTATCAATACGCCGGCTGTCTACACGAAGAACGGAACCGATTTTCGTTATTTCATTTATTCCGTAATCCTTGTTTTGGCTTTTAACCCTGCGGGTTTTATCTTTCCGGTCCTCTTCCTGTTTCGTCTTCCCGGCCGCGGATTTCCCCTTTTTTGCATCTTCGAACAATGAAACATTCACGCTTAAAGTGACATCCGTAATGTCGCACATTTGAATGATCTTGTTGGGTTTTTCATCAGTGATTAAAAAATAATCCACGACGGGATAAAAATTATCTTTATACAGTGCTTCGAATTCGGGAATTGTCTTGATGACGTTTCCAATTTCCTTCAAGAGAGCATATACCTGAATACCTCCCACGGTATTCATGATATTCTCCTTGTTGAAGCTCACCCGTATCCTGTAAACCGGCCCCTCTTCACTGATCACATTTTTGAGTTCCAGAAGATCGTACTCGCTTAAGTCCTCCGGCTTTTTATCCTTCACCGGTTCCTTCGCCTTATCCGTCCCGGTTTTCTTTGTCCCGGAACTTTTTGAAGGTCCGGACTTTTCCTCTTTGAATTCCACCCCTAAAAGCCCGTTAATGCTCTGCTTAATGTCGTCAATATCCTCCTTGAAAACGCCTCCGTCCATTCTGGTTTTAAGCATTTTTTTAATCGTATCAATCGAGGCAAGAAGGAGGTCTATACAGCTTTCATCAACTTCAATTTTGCCGTCACGAATCTCATCAAGGAGATTTTCCACCAGATGCGTGAACCCGGCAAGTTCGGACATTTCAACGGTGGCGGAGCCGCCTTTCAGGGTATGGGCCGCCCTGAATATCTCGTCTATGGCTTCTTTATTATCCGGATTTTCTTCCAATACAAGTATATTTTGTTCCAGGGATTCGACCTGTAAGACGGCTTCCTCAAAGAAATCCTTTAATAATTCCTTGTTTGCGGGATCAAGATAATCACTCATCACTTTTATTCTATACATACGAAACTTAAAGTCAAGAGATCGATAAATAAAGGAAAAAAATTGTCAATTCATGAACCAGCATAGAAGACAGGCGTTTAGAAAGCCAGCCGTAAGGATTAATAAGTCGATCCAAGCCCGCCTTTATAAATCACAGGCTGATCCATACCAACCTTGAGAAATAATAGGCCTCTCAATACTTAATTTCATTGACAAATACTCATTTTTCAACAAAACTTTAAAATTGAAGGTCAAAAACAGGATAGCAGGTGTATGGACGCGTTAATAATCGATAATTCAGTTCCTTTCGGAAAATTACTTTCCTTCAGAGTCCTTCCCTATGGAATCAGGGGTGTACGCGCTACAACAAGGCAGGAAGCATTGACAAAGCTTGAAAGTATGGAAAATGTTACCCTCTTTTTTATTGATCTGGATAACAAGGATATTGACGGCCAAGCGTTAATAAAAACGATAAAATCAAAAATAAAAAACAGCCAGATTGTCCTTCATACGAACCAGTCATTTGATTCCATATCCATTAATACCAACGATCCCGCAATCAAAGGCATGCTGCCAAAGACATTCAGCGAAGACAATCTGAACAGGTACCTCATTCCCCTAATGTCGAGGATTGAATTCCCGGCCACCGAGAAACGGAAACATATAAGGGTTAGGCCTGACCCCAATGAACTCCTGCGTATAAGTTTCCGGATCAATAATTACCAGGGACTGGTACACGGCAAGGTCCTTAATTTAAGCATGGGGGGAGTGGCCATAGAATTGTTAAAAAAACCGGACAATAATGTCCTGGTCGAGCAAAGGTATGTTTATAACATACAATTTACCTTGAATTTTAAGCCAATAAATTTGAAAGGTCAGATCGTTCTATCAAAGGAAAACATTGTTGCCTTGAGATTTCTCCCCTATGGTGCCAATCTTGGAAGGGTCATGGCCGAATACATCCTGGAAAGAATCGAATCAGCTGCCTGATGGGACTGGTAAGCATAGTAAAAATCCAAAAAAGCATTACAGAAGCATTATCCTCTGCCATAGAACTGGCAGGCGGCTTGAGGAATTTCGTATCTCCCGGTGATTCGGTTATGCTGAAGCCGAATTTAAACGGTGTTGAAGGAACGACGGATATACGGCTATGCGAAGCCTTGATACGGTACCTTCGTGATTGGGGTGTAAAACGGCTGGCCATCGGCGAATCGAGTTTCGGAAACGCCGCTTTAACGGATAAATTTTTTAAAAGAACCGGCTATGCGGATCTTGCTCAAAAATACGGTATCGTGCTTTTCAACCTGAACAATTCCTCAACAGTGGGGATTGAAGTAAAGCACCCATTCCTGTTGGAAAAAGTCAGGGTGGCAAAAGAAGTACTGGAATTCGACAAAATCATAAATATTCCGGTTATGAAGGTCCATTACGCCACCGGTGTCACCCTCGCACTGAAAAACCTTAAAGGCCTGCTCGTGGGCAACGACAAGAAACACTTTCATGAAATCGGGCACCTGTCTTTATACAAAGAGACAAACAATATTGATGAATCCCGGATAAACGTGACGGGCGAAAAAATTGAAAACGTCCGGCATCAATTTAAAAGGGCCGAAATGCGCGGAATAATCCCGGAAAAGGTTAAAATAAGGAATATTAATGCCTGCAGCGCCTGCATGAATGCCCTTCTTCTTTCTTTTCAATTTATTGATGAACCGATTGCCGAAAACATCAACATTCAACTCGGCGTCAAAACAGCCGATGAGGGGGCAGTACAGCCTGAAATCGGTTTTGGAAACTGCTGTCCCAAAGATAAAGAATACATCTGCAGGATTCCGGGCTGCCCGCCCTACCCCCTTGACCTGAAAGAGGCGCTTAAAAAATCGGGGTTCTTAGTGGTACATAGAATAAATGCATAACTTTTAGAGATCCCAAAATTGAATTCCAGCAAAAAAATGGTATATTACAAAATGGTAACTGTGTAAATTATACGAAGAACTATTAAAAGTTATGGGGTGACCGTATCCGGGTTGCCACAGAACGTGTATAATGAGCGCACATTTGCCAGGCGTCTGTCCCGTTTTCCGGCGCGGTTTTGGTTTTTAAACCTGCCGCGGCTCAACAGGAGGATAAGGAGGCGGGAAGGCATGGTAACCGTTTATGGTTTTTACATTTTACAGGAGGACCGTCATATGAAAACCATCCGCATTCCCATTCAAAAAATTTTAATGCCGCCTTACATAATTGATTGCCTGAAAAAACTCGAATGGATAGTTACAGACGATGCATCTATCGAGTTTTACCATGATGATTTTATCTTGGTGATCTACGGTGCGCGGGGAAGCACGGCGTACTCGGGTCCGGAACATTTCCGCTACGGGTCGAACACCACCGCTTACCAGATCTGGAGCCCCAAGCTGCCGCCTGAAATACTCTACCTGGGCGACGGGGGTTCCGGTATCCTCGAAATTGACAAGGCGGTTATGGCGAAATGCTTTCAAAATAAAATCAATCCCTTTACGTGCAAGGAAAAGGACGTTGCACCGATTATTTCATCCATCATCAACACCTACACACACTACCACTACGACCATCTCCACATGGGCGCCCCTTTGGCGGGTTTGTTCAATGCCAATTCCATCCCGAAACATATCATCGGCGGCGACAGCCCGAAGAACCAGTTTACAAAAACTTTCAGGCGCCCCGCGTTTCCGAGGGATTTCGGCGAAGTGCAGGCCGCCTATTCATTCCATGAAATCAGCGACCCCCGTGCTTCCGTCATCGTTTTTACGCCAAACGGCGAATACCGTGTGCTCACCACATCGGATTTTTCAAGCTACCTTACGGATAAAAAACCCCAGATAAGGCATAACAAGGTGTTCTACAACCTGGAAGACTGCGTCATCGTCAAATGCTATCCCGCCGACCATCCCGACCCGTGCATCAGCTACAGGTACGAGAACTACAATTCCGCAGGCGACCTTGTTTCGGCGGTAACGTTCATGACCGACCACGAAATAAGGGAGACAGACGACCGGAATTCCTACTTCCTCACCCACTTGAACAATTCCGATGCCGTGTATTTTGACGGGCAGTACACAAATGAAAATTTTGTTCCCGGTTTCGGCCACGGACGCGTCGAAATAATCGGCAAAACAGCGGCTAAAATCAAAATGAAGAACATACTGATTGGACACCACGACCCCAAGCGCAAGGATGATGAAATTGATGCAATGGTTGAACTTGCCCGGGAAAGGTATGACGAGGAAGCCGGCTCGATTGCCGAAGATGATAAGGCAAGAATCGTGGGGGCCGCTGACCGGATGATGATTTTTATTCCCAGCAAGGAACGGAGCCGTAAGGGTATCGTATTCGGCAGGATGAATCTGGACAAGGGCAAAGTTGAAATAAAGGACGAAATTGGCCTTCAGTCATCCGTCGTGAGCCAGTACAAGCATTTTGACCTCACGAAGACATACCAGGTGGATGATTATACCACCGAGGATTAAAATAAGGCAATTTAGAAGAAGACGCCGGTCAGCCCGGTTCAAGCCCATGAGGATTCTCATTATAATATTCTTCAATATCCGGTATCTTGTTTTTATTCCCGTCCTTGAATTGAAGCATGGGATGGACCTCGTATTCACCCGGGTAAATCCATCCCTTGAGAAATTTTTTCCAGTCTATTGGTTTCAAATCGGTCAATATCCCGATGATGTCTTCCAGGCCCGTATAATCACGGTCCAGGGATAAAAAATCTTCACCGAAAGCAACGCTGTTACGTTCAAGAACCCGATGAATAAATTCACGGTATTTACTGCTTCCCAATTCCTTGTAAAGGAGGTAATGAATCTTGAAGCTTTTTGAATAAAAAAACTTGTATGCTACATCCCTCGAATCCTCAATCAGCGGCCGGTCCTTCACCTTGTTGGGGTCAAAATGACTGAAAGCCCATACAAAAAAAATGTTATCATATCCTCCTTTGTCCCTGGGCATTAATCCGGCTTCCATAATGGCCACAGGCAGAAAACTGTTAACCCCTTCAACGAACCAGGCCATGTCGCCGCCGCCGCCGAAAAAATAATGACCTATCTCATGGTAGAGCACTGCCGGCATCAGGGTTTTGATATGCTTTTTTGCCAAAAACACACCCATAAGCCAGTAAGCATGATTCTCGTTATTGTCAAGGACTATCAAAAAAGTTTCTTTTTCGGGAAAAGGCCGGCCGAGATATTCTTCAAATGCCGGTACGTAGAGCGCCGCCTTCTCAAGATAAAAGGCAGCGGCTTTTTCCTCGCCGGAAGGGTATCTGACAACGATTTTCAAATTTCCGGATTTAATGGCTACATTTTCAGATTTTTCCAATTGTTCTCCGCTCAGAAAAACAGCGAGACAACTTAAAAATAAAATAAGTACAATAAGTAAACGTGTTCTCTCCATGATATGAATATAATTAATGGTGAAAGTTGTTTTCAAGAAAATTCCAGTTTTTCTTAAAGGCACCTCTAAAAACCACCTTTTTGGAGCCGTCTGCCGAATCAAAACCCTTAAAAAATCGGGGTTTTTAGAGGTTGCCCAGAATAAATCCATAGTTTTTAGAGGTGCCCTTAAACTATTTCCAGGGATGGATATAAAAAAAGGTCGACTCTGATTAGTCGACCTTACAAAACTGACAAGAAGTGATTACTTTTCCACTATATCAGTTCCTTCTGTAATTGAGGCATTCCGCCTTGGTTTCTCCGTAAGCAAATGCTTACCTATCAACGAGAAAACTAATTAACCTGTCAGAGCGCGTCTAGTTCTGCAACCTCCTTGCCAAAATCGGTTAATCACCTAACTATCTCTTGCCGGCAAAGCCGGAGTGATGTCCTGGTGGCGACAGATTCGTTGCACTAAGTTCAGGTTCATCGCCTGATTAAAATATAGTCTAGTTGTCTTCAAAAGTCAAGAAAGTATTTTTTAAAGCCTAAAATTTTTTTTACCACCCACTTTTCACCCTGTTTATTACCAGAAAGGTCCCCTCCCAGGGGGGTATTGTCAATACAAGTAATAATGGATATCATGGATGATTATACATAATTTTAATAAAGCCGGGTTAGTTGAGGTACACGTATGAAACGGATCATGGTTTCCCTATGCTGTTTTTTTTTCCTGACCCCTCTATTCGCCGATGAATTCAAAGAATTCATCAATTTGATTATGACGGAAAATTTCACCGGGGCTGAGGAAAAATTAAAGGCCGGATGGGATATCAACACAAAGGATAAAAACGGTCATTTTGCCCTTTTCGAAGGAATTCTTTCCAAAAATCCCCGAGTACTGGAATTCCTTTTAAAGCACGGTGCCGATGTCAATATGACCGATTCAAACGGCAATACCCCGCTTATTTTTGCCTGTGAGCATGGGAACAGGGAAATGGTCAAGATGCTTATCCGCTACAAGGCGGATGTGAACGGAAAGGCAAAGGACGGCTGGAATGCCCTTAAAGCAGCCGCCTTGAACAATGACAGGGAAGAATACGATATTCTGATGGAATCGGGAGCCGAACCCGACCTGGCCTCCGCCGTAGGCATTAATGACGAGGTTTCGGTTAAAAACCTCCTTAAAAAAGGCGGCGACCCGAACATGGTTGACAAGAAGGGTAATAACCTGCTGATGACCGCGGTGAGTTTCGGGCATGAAAATATTGTAAAAATTCTGCTGAAAAATAATGCCGATGTGAATAAAGGCAACCTGGACGGCTGGACCCCCCTCATGATTGCCGCCCATTTCGATAAACCGGGTATCATGAAGCTCCTGATTGATTCAAAGGCCAGTCTGATTCTGAAAACGAAAAAGAAAGGGTTTACCGTTGTCATCATTGCAGCACAAAACGGTTTTACCGAAATACTCAGTCTTTTAATCAAAAGCGGGGCTGATATACATACAAAGGACTCAATGGGCTGGTCGGCCGCCGATTGGGCATCTTCCAATTACAACAGCAAGGCGTACGAACTTCTCAAGAAAAACGGGGCGGCAATCAGCATGCACGCGGCAGCCGGGATGGGAGACTTGAAGGAAATTCAAAGGCTTTTAAAAGCAAAAATCGACATCAATATTCGTGAAGGTCACATGGGATGGACGCCATTGATACAGGCCGCATCTCACGGCCAGGAAAAAACGGCGGAATACCTTTTGAAAAACAAGGCCGATATAAACGCGAAAAGCAATAACGGCGACACAGCGCTCATGTGGGCCGCCTATGACGGGCACCTGGAGATAGTGAAACTGCTTGTAAAAAACAAGGCCGACATCAATATGGAAAACAATGACGGCAATACCGCTCTCAACTGGGCGGAAATGGGCAAGAACAATGACATCATTGAGCTGCTGAATAAAGCGGGAGCGAGAAAAAAATTAAAACTATGAGTGAAACAAATAAATGCAGAAAGGGATGCGGCGCCTGCTGTATTGTCCCCTCCATTTCCTCATCCATACCAGGCATGCCGGAGGGAAAACCGGCCGGAATCCGGTGTGTCCAGCTGACGGAAGACAATCTCTGCCGCTTGTTCGGGAAAAAAAACCGCCCCACCATCTGCAACGAATATACACCGACATCCGAATTTTGCGGAAGGACCACGGAGGAAGCGATGCATGCTCTTTCAATTCTGGAGGAGGCAACCCGCGATTGAACAAGGTATCCTTGAAAGTATGATTATCTGAAAGCCGTCATTAATTTCCTGTTTTTCAATTTTTCCATTACGATATCATTTTCTTCAGATTCTTTTATAAAGCATTTCAAGATATCTATTTCCTCCAATCGGGGTAATTCGAGGAGAGGGCCGAGATCAAGACTATTTTCATTGGCCAGACAATAAATAATTATTTTTTTCAGGTTGGGAAGCAGCCTGACATCATCCAGATTTGAAATATTGAACTGGCTGTCCATGGCATCCCAGTTGGGAACCAGGTGGAGATATATATCATCACCCGTATCTGGACTGATAGTATGAACGGAATTCAGTAATTCCCGGGGCAGCTTCAAGCCGTTAAAAAATTCAAGAATATCAGGCAGAGGTTTATTCCCGTAGTAATCGTCTTTCCAGTGTCTGACCAGGACATCATCAAGACCTTCCTGGAGCTGGCCTTCCATAAGCAGAAAATTGATGACCATTAATCTGAAATTTTTATCTGCAAAATCCATCCCTACCCCCTGTTGAAACATAAGGTGCCCATATGAAACTATTTTCATCCTTTTTTCAGGAATCGTCAAGCAAAAAAAAAGATCATTCAATGAACATGTTTCTGACAAATGGGAACTGTTTACTTGAAAAAAGGAACTTTAAGGTATACAGTATGGAACATTAGGCACAACGAATGAACGTTTCAAATACAAGCTTTTTAGTAAAAAGGGGTAAATAAAAAATGAAGGAAAAAGATTTATTTGACATGACACTGGTCAAAGATCTTATCGAAGTATTGGGAAAAAGCCTTACTTTTCCCGAGATCGATGCCATGGGTAATTATTTTTTTAAACAATACAATACCCATAAACTGGAAAACAGGCCTGAGCATATTACCATTTCACCCCTGACCGCCGCAAAAAGACTCGTCTATGAATGCCGGGACAATAAAAAATTGAAAGAACTTTTCGTCTTTGCCATTGAGCTGGACGGCGCCAGTTTGAACGGCAAGGTTATCTCCCTGACCGGCCTGGAAAATCTCCTGTACCGGTTTTCACGATCCGGCCTTTATTTTGATTTTACAAAAAGAAAAATCCGGCCCTTCAATGAAGATAAAAAGATGCTTCCCAACTGGGCTGTTTTAAAGGACGGCAAGAAATACCAGATCTGCATAGCTTCCATTGATATCTGCAGCAATTCAAAACTGGTCAAGAAACATTCCACGGGCAGGATGGAAAAAGTGTATTACCTGTTGTGGGAGCATTTACAAAATTACAGCCGGACCTATGATGCCAGGATCTGGTCATGGGCTGGAGACGGCGGTTTAATCGCTTTCCGGAACGACAAGGGGCCGGTACCGGCTGTAAGCTGTTGTCTGGAAATACTGTTTACCATACCCATATTCAATGCTTCACCCCATAAATTCATCAAGGATGATATCCAACTGCGGATCGGATTGGACATGGGTGAAATAAAATTTTATTCGGATACGGGAAGGATTGTATCTGATGTGATAAATTATGCCGCGCATCTGGAAAAAAAGGGAACCAAACCGAACGGGTTGTCTGTCTCGGACACGATTTACAAGGCGTTGCCCCCCACTCTTCAGAAAATGTTTAAAACGAAAAAAGAGTTTGAAGGAAGAGACGCCCATTCGCTGGTTTATGATTTCAAATGCGCCTTGAAATAAACTAGTGCCACGAAGATTGTTGAAAAAAGTAAATAGGCAACGCGAGTTACATATCGAAGCGAATTTTATACAAATTTATGGATAAAAATACTAAAAATTCGATTTTCAACAATCTTCGTGGCAGAAGATAAATAAATAGAAAGGCAAACAGTGTTATGACTAGAATGGAACAACAATTCAATTTCCTTCTTGAAATTGATAAATTAAAAAAAATCCTGCGCCGCAACCATATTTCTGACGGGTCAAAACGTGAAAACGACGCCGAGCATTCCTGGTTCTTTGCCGTCTCCGCCCTGATTTTGTCGGAATATGCCAACTGGCCGGTTGACATATCCAGGGTGATTAAAATGGCATTGATACATGACATAGTAGAAATAGATGCAGGGGATACTTTTGTCTATGATGAAAAGGCAAAAAGGGACCAGCAGCAGAGGGAATTAAATGCTGCTGACAGGATTTTCGGTTTGCTGCCGGACGATCAGGCCGGTGAGTTCAGGGCACTCTGGAATGAATTCGAGGAAAACAATACCCGGGAATCGAAATACGCAAAGGTAATCGACCGGATTACACCTCTCATTCTCAACTTCGCATCAAACGGCAAAACCTGGAAAGAGCACGGCATCAGGCATGACCAGGTTTTTGAAGTAAATAAAAAAACGGCCGAAGGGTCTGTTCCGCTCTGGGAATTCATCCAGAAGATCATACGGGAAAGCAGGGAAAAAGGATTTCTGGCTTAAGAGCTTTATTCGGTCTTTTCGATGAGACTTGTCAGCCAGAATTTATTTCCGATCAAGGTATTGGAATAAATTTCCAGCCACACCTCATCATGGATTTTCTCCCATCGGTCATCGGTGCCTTCCATCGAAAAAGTTCCCGTGAACTTGTCATAGTCAAAGTCCAGCAAAAACATCCCGTTAGCCGGATAATAATGCCAGTTTCCGGCAACAACAGGACTTTCATACTGGGCCTGGGCGCTCAAGTTGCCTGTTATACTCCCATTCTTATTCAAGGTGAAACTGGCCGCCGGCCGCGTTCCCTCCCCGAACTGATCCAGATAAAGCGTTAAAGAGGAAAACGGGCTTAATCTGTAAGAACCGACTACATACTTTACCAGCCTGTCAAGGCCCAATTCAATCCTGCTGCTTCCATTCCAGAATGCTATTTCGGAAATACAGGTGTCGTGCCATTTTGTTCCCCTGTATATTTCCTCAATAACGAATTTAATCTTTTTGGCCGAGAGCGCCGATTTTAATTTTACCATCTGGGGTTCCATTTTTTCGGCGAAACCGAGCTTATCAGCTTCCATACCGTCCGCAATGACACGCAATGTCTTTACCTTGTTGTTCTCATCATAAAAGTTATTAATGAAATACCCGGGCATGACTTCGATGGCATCAATCATCACTTCCGTATTGAACGTAACCACAATATCTTCTCCAAAGCCGTCTCCGTCATTCCCTTCAACCCATGTCGAACGCGGGTCGCCGTCGAATAAATTATAGACACTGTAGAGAATTCTTTTTTTATATACATCCGGCTGCGTAGGAATTTCCTCGTCATCCGGCAGCGTAGACGATGCGCGAAGATCCGTTATAACCGCTTTTAATACAGGAGGCGGCAGACCCTTATTATCCGCCGATACACCGTTATTCCCAGAATCAACCTGAGGCGGTTCGGAATTCCTGTTCTCAAAACAATTTACCGCCGTCAGTAAAATAAATAAAACAAGCACAACCGACTGAAACCTCTGCATGATAATTCTCCTCCAATAAACAAGGATGGTAATAAGAGTCCCTTTACTATACGATTTAAAAATCAGGCCGTCCACCCTCCCGGTAAAATAAATTTGCGGACGGCCTGACAGGACTATTGGTCTTTCATCTGAATCAAACAGGTTGCCCGGACATGTTTGATCCAGGTAATACTCAATCCATTGAAAGCCAGTCCAATGCCTTGTCCTTGTCCTGAAAAACACGAAAATCATTGCCCGAATTCGCTTCACTCACCATTTCACCAAAACGTCCTTTTAGATACTCAGCCGGTATAACGGCGGCAATCCGTATCCTGTAATTCATGAATTTCTGTAAAATATTCCCCGCAACACGTGTTTTCAGGTCATAAAAATCCTCCGTCAGATTTTCAGCATAAAGGAGAAGCCTATCGATCCTTTCGTGAGCCCCGGCACTCATTATATCTACAGCATCGTTTTCATCCCGGACCAATGTGAATCCGGGTATACCTTCCAAATACTTTTTACCATTTGCTTCTGAAATATTGACTCTCATTTCAGGTTCCTCCTTTCTCCGAATCCTTACTCCGATATTTTCGAGAGCAGCGTAAGCAGGTTGGCAATAAAACGGGGCCTGCCCCATAGAATGAATCTTGCCTTTTTTTCCGTTTCATAATAGATGTAATCGCACCTTACATTGCCGTATTCCCGGTCCTTGCTGTTTATAACGGCAATGATAGAATTGGATATCCGCAGGGCTTCATTCGCATCCCTGACAAAAATATCCACGATAGCCGATACCTGAATCCTGTTTTCCCATCCGGGTATGCTTTCATCGCGTTGAACTGCCTGGCCCATTTCACCTCCCATAAAGGCCTCAAGGTCCTTTTTTAAAATGCGCCATTTCTTGCCGGCTTTACGCGCTTTCAACCTCCCGTCATGGATAAATCCCCTGACTGTTTTCGGATGAAGCTCGAGCATTTCTGCCACCTGATCTACGGAAAAAAGATCATTTTTCATACTCTTTAATAGGATTTTAATATACTTTATGGTATTTGTCAACACCTTTTTTTATTTTT
>JAFGKU010000010.1 GCA_016928415.1 Spirochaetales bacterium | reverse complement strand
GGGTCCTGTGCGATAGCAAGAATCGCTACTGCGATTCGGGTCCTGTGCGATAGCAAGAATCGCTACTGCGATTCGGGTCCTGTGCGAATTAAATGGCAATCAGGTGTCAATGAAGAAAGAAGCTTTTGCGGGCTTTGTGTCTTTGCGTGATATATTCTTCTCCACCCTCAGCGGAATTATAATGGGTCGTGTGATGGCAAACAAAAAGGGGCTTTAAATTTAATTAAAGCCCCGCGTGAGCAATGCGGGATTCGAACCCACGACCTTCGGCTCCGGAGGCCGACGCTCTATCCAGACTGAGCTAATTGCCCTTTCACTTAAATTACAGTAATAAGCTTAACATTGTCAATAAGCTCATAACCTCGACTTATTTTCGAACCATCATAAATATATGATACTTGCCGTCGCGGGATAATTTTTTATGGTAATAAATCCTCTTCCCGTCTTTCGATAAAGTCGGGGCTTCTACGGACTCGCCGGGAATTTTCAGGACCTGCGGATTACCAAAAGATTGACCCCATTCAGACCGGGAAACCCGGACTACTTCTGTAATCTGTGTTCCTATTTTAATTCTTGTAAAAAAGAGCTCATTGCCGCTGGCGGAAATACATGGCGCGTACACCAGGTATTCGGGATTATTTACATTTTCAAGGATCATGTCCGAGAGCTCCTCTCTTATGAACGATGCCCCTTCCTTCCGGGCAACACCGATTTTCGATTTATCGGGCATGGCTTTGCCGCTGTATTGCGCGACAGCATAATACAGTTCGTATCCGTTATTATTGATTCCCGCATCCATGACAATCAATCCGGGCGCCCTGACGTAAATATTTCCCTTAACAGGAGCCACATTTTTTACCGCGCCATTTTTAAATTGGCCCGATTGCAGGTTCTCGAACACTTCCGGATAATCCCTTGTGGAAATAAAGTAAAAGTTATTATCCTCATCCATACTCGCTACCGCATCAAGGTGGGGAGGTTCCCCATTGACACCCGATATTTTCCCTTTGTGATGGAAATGAACATCGTCTGACCTTTCGGCATAATGCAGACACGTGTCGATACTGTCGTTTAAGCTATTAAAAAAAAGGTATTTGCCGTCCGGTGATATAAACGGCTCCATCGCATCAAGGTTATATCCTTCAATAATTACTTCCCGTTCATTTTGAAATTCTGTATATTCTTCTATTTTATTATTTTTTATATCAGTAGCGCTAAGGCTTAATAGTAAAATTCCAGTAAACAGAATAATACAGCAGATACGTCTTTTCATAATCCTTCTTCCTTTTTCATTTTTACAATTTCACTTTGATTATGATTATACTACAGGATATCCCAAAAATAAACAAGTGTTAAGGGAACAATAAAACTTATCCAAAAAAAGCCTCATTTTTTAAAATCAATCAATCCCCGTCCCTCTTCATCATAACATTCATTTGAATGTATAAATGGGGCTACCGAAGAAGCCTCCCCCTTGAGGATGAGGTTGACCATTCCCAGATAATGGTAGGAGAGTAAGTGCGCCTCAAAAATATTATCGATTAACTTTACATCCCTGCCTCCCATTTTCTTCAGCACATCCGCAACCCTGATCGTATTTATAAACCTGTCCACCCTTTTTCTCATTTCATAGAAATAGTCATAAATATCGGCATACGGCCTGTGCCGGTACTTGTCCTCATCTTCAATGGAATCATAGCTCCTCTTCCCGTCTATATTTCTTGCCCTGTAAAAGTAATCCATGTGCCCGGAGGGTTCAAATACCCATTTATCCATGAAAACAAGAATTTTTAAAATCCATTGAATAAGCGTATGGCCGCTGTACAGCCTGTCATCAGGCTTTTTCCTTAAAAGGGTGAGGATATCCTCGATTTCCCAGAAGATATAGTTGAACTGCGCACAGAGGTTTTCCAGATTAATGAGGCCCTTTGGGGCCGTCTTCACCTGTGCCTTTCGTTTTGCCTCAATGACACTGCTTGTTTTCAGGTACGTATCGTATTCACGTCTTTTTTCCGGCGAGGACAGGATCTCATGGGCATTGTTTATGATCTGGAAGGTTACCTTCGCCTCATCGGAATTATCGTTCCTGTCGGGATGATGAACCAGGGCAAGTTTACGGAAACTGGTTTTTATGTCATCCATCGAAGCGTCGGGTGATACGTTTAGAACTCCGTACAGATCGTCGTTTATATACAACAGCCCTTATATTTTCCCTTCGTACCATTCCTCGGTACCGTAAAGCTTTTTCGCGCATTCCTGGCACAGGCTGTGAGAAAAACGGACATCGGAATACTTTTCAAAATATTCTTCTATTCTGTTCCAATACCCGGAATCATCACGGATTTTTTTGCAGCTGGCGCAGATGGGGAGGACCCCCCTCAGGAGGTTGATTTCAGCGATATAGTCAATCAATTGCCTGTTCTTCTCGCCAAGCGCATGATTCATGAACAGCATCGACAGGTCGGCTTCGATTATCTCCCGGAAATTTTTTACCAGATCTATGTACAGCCGCGAGTACGCGTTTTCCTTGTTATCAAGAACACAAATGGTACCGAAAGCGGTATCGTCCGGCAGGACAATGGGAAAGCCCAGATAAGATATCATGTTCAGCTTTATATCGGGATTATTTTTCCACTTTTCATCGGCAGGGGCGTTGGGAACGAGCAGCTTGTCACGTGTTTTTATGACCGTTTCACAGTACAGGCCCGAATTTTCCAGGTGCCCCTTCTCTCCGGGTTTATAGGGATTGTTGTCTGTCTTGCTGGAAAGGAATACGGTAATATCCGAATCGACAATTCTCATGATAAGGCCGGCAGGCACATTGATGATTTGGGCCATTATATTGATGATATTTTGCCATTTTTCCTGGATGATTGCAGGAATATCAAAATATTGACTTTTCTCTTTAGTGCCCATAAATAACTCCGTTAAACTTCATATTATTATATTATAAAATATTAATATGCCCATTGTTAATGAATTTTCTGTTTTTTAAGCACAATCCGCCGCATTTTCCATACAATTTCACTTTTATCCCCGTTCCTCTCCATGATGTTTTTTAATTCCCGGGTAATCTCATTTCTTTCAGTCACAGGGACGGTATCCAGAACATATTCCTCCTTTTCCCAGATTGAAAAACGAGGCAATGCTTTCCAGCCTTTTTTCACCTATATCATCCGCTCCAAATGGATAACTCATTCCTTCCCGTTTTGCCTGTCTGCCAGCCAGGCCTTGTACACATCCAGGTCATTTTTGATCTGGTTTACAACAAGAAGAATAACGGCTATATCATCGGTAAATCCTATTAAAGGGAGAAAGTCCGGAGAAAGGTCTATGGGCGATAAAAAATAAATCAATGCTCCTAAAACGGCAATCAGGGAACCCAGGGGTATTTCCTTGTATCTCTGGCCGATAACGTCTTTGACAAGGTTGAAAAGCAGCTTCAAATAATCAGCAACTCCTTCAAGCACCTTAAGCGTTTTGTTTATTTTTTTATCCACCTTGGTTAAAAGCCGCGTAAGGGCCGGCGTATTTTCCATGATTTCCTTTGCCTTTTTCTCTTTCTTCTCCAATTCTTTTTTCAGGGTTTCTTCATCATATATCTTTTGAGATTTCTTTTGCTTCATGCGCATCCCATCCTTTTGCTTATAAACATATATTCAAATGCCAGGCATCTCCGGTCAATACATCATTTTAGTTGAACACCAAAGTGGGGACTCAAATCACTCCTCAAGGACCTCCCACAATTTTCCCGCGGTTAGGGCATCTTGTCGCCATTGTACCTACAATGATAAAAGTTACCGGGATTGCAAGAAACAGGCTGACCGAAAGTACCGTGCCGACAGGATCATTGAATCCAATGACAACAATATATACCAAAACAAAGGACAGCGCAAATAAAACAGCCAATGTTATTTCAAACGGTCGATACTTTCTTTTCTGCCGCTTATATCTGTCTATAAAATTTACGTCGTCCTTTTTCATCATGATTTATCCAGTTCCGTTTTAAAAACGTCATAATACTTATCCATAAATTCCGTTCTCAATTTCCTGATCAGGTCATTCAGCCAATCCGGATTTTCATCCGCAACCTCCAGGTCAATGGCCCGCTCAACCCTCTTATACGATATAAAATTATGCCATTTATAGAAAAATGACAATTGTCTGATCGAATCATCCGGTATTTCAGACTCGTCACGGTACCCCCGCATAAACATTTTAAAGCGTTCGTCGTCCAGATTCACCTTAAGTCCTTCATCAAACAAATCCCTGAGGGCATAGGCAATATCGGCAACATACCAGGAATACACGGCATCATCAAAATCAATGACATGCACACCCTCTTCATTCCATAAAAGATTATCCAGTTCAAAATCATAATGTATCATGCCGTAATTATCACCGTTTTTTGAAAGAGAGGCCAGCCAATTCCCCGTACGTTCAGCCATCCGCCGTTCAACATCATCTTTGGGCGGAAAATCCTCAATCAATATTTCAAACAGTTCTTCCTGACTTTTTCTCGACAGGCGGTTACCGGGCAACTCTTTAAAGGTTTTATGCAGCCGCCCCAGGCCTTTGCCCCAGCTATAAAATCCCTCCGGATCTATATTATCAAAATCAACAAGATCTCCTGAAATCCGGTTAAAAACAACGGAATAGAATTTGCCGTACGGTGTCTCTTTTTCCTCGATGTATCTTCCGTTTTTCGAGAGAACTGGCACGTTTACATTTACCTTTTTTGAAGCCAGAAAGTTCAGCAGCTCTATTTCGCCGTTCAATTCACTCAAATTCTTTTCATTTTCATGGTTGAACCGGATGACAAAGTCCCTGCCCCCGAATTTGAAAAAACAGACAAAGTTGGCGCTGGCCCGCCAGAACTTTACCCACTCCGCGTCATGCGCCCAGTCTTCCAGCAATATTTCCGCCAGGGAACAATCCCAATCCCTGTTAACCGTATTTAAAACGATGTTTTTCATTAAAGACAATTTCATCATAATGCTTTACCCTTTTAATATGCCATAGGCATAGCAGTCATGCCACAAAGGATTACCCTTTTTATCTTTCCTGAAAAAAGCCTTTTGCCTGAAGCATCCTTCTCTCTGCATGCCGATCTTTTCCAGCACCTTCCAGGAGGCTTCATTCAGTGGATTACAATGGGCCACAATTTTATGGGGTTTCAATTCCCTGAAGGCATAATTGACGACCGCTGCCGCCGCCTCGGTACAAAACCCCCTGCTCCGGAACCGGGGATTGAAGATATAACCCAGTTCCATGGTTTCATATTCCTTCGGACCGGTCAAGCCCAGGTATATATGCCCGATCATTTTTTTTTCGTCTTTGAGATCGACGGCGTAAAAATCGGTGCCTGCGGCCCTCTCCGCCGCCATACGCTTTGCAGCATCGATGGAAACCGGTTCACCGGGTTCGAAGGCATACGTTTCCGGCAGGGAAAGGTACTCAAAAAGGTCCGCCCAATCATCACTCCCGAAACGCCGAATCATCAATCTGTCCGTTTCCAGCATGAAGGTGCCTGTACGCACGGGCGGCCGTTTTTCGTCTTCCCGCTTCCCGGCAAGGGTGATCGCATAACATTGCACATCCCGCGGTACATCCGAAATATTCGGGTGCCGTATGAATTTCTTTAAAATACCTTCATAACTCAATCCGGATTTTTCCATCACCCTTTTGGATGCCGGGTTTTCAATATCACAAACTCCCCAGACCCTGTAAATCGAGCCGGTATCAAAACATAACTCAATGATTTTTTTTAGAGCCTCGGTCATGTATCCCCTGTTCCAATGCCTCCTGGCCAGTACGTATCCGAATTCCGCCTTATAACCCTGCACACGAAGGGCGATCATTCCCATCACGTCCCTGGATTTTTTATCAATGATGACCCAGGTAAATTCCTTTGAAGTGATCCATTTCTCCAACAGTCCTTTCAGATACCTTCTGGTTTCTCCTATGTTCTTATGCGGCTTCCAGGGGAGATACCTGGTCACTTCCGGGTCTGTTGCGTAATTTTGGAATATCGCCTTTGCATCCGATACAGAGGGTATCCGTAAAAGGAGGTTATCCGTCTCCATGGGTTTGGTGGTCATTTTATGCGCTCCTCTATGTATATAATATGGTCACCTCTAAAAACCGCCTTTTCGGGCTAACATTCGAATAAAAACCTGATAAAAACAGGGGTTTTCAGAGGTACCATGTGTCAATATTTTTTATAAATAAATCCCAGATATCATTGCCCCCGTCCGTATGATTCGACATAATGGTTATGCAGAGTTTATTGACGGTGTCATAACCGGCACGGAAACCCACTCCCGCGTCACAACCGACAAGATAATGGAATTTTCTCCCGCCAATGGGTTTAATATAGAGGCCCAGTCCGTAATCTATCTTTTCCCAAAGAATAACGGCAGGGGTTATATATTGGCCCAATAACTTTTCTGATAAAATTTTTCCTGAAAAAAAACCCTCCCACAGTCCGGCAATATCACGGACAGTGGAATACATTCCGCCATCTCCCCCGCCCCTGATGGGAAGGTTATAAATATTGGCAAGGAATTTTCCATCCTTTTCAATGTACCCGTACGCGGCTTTTTCCGGAAGGTCGTTGAACGGATAAAAACCCGAGTTGTCCATCCCGGAAGGTTTTAAAATTTCCTCAGATATAAAATCCCTATAAAGCTTATGCGTTAAGAATTCGATAAGGACACCAAGGAACACGTAGCCGCCATTGGAATACGACGCCCTTTCATCCGGTTTGAATTTCGGCTTTTGCCCTTCGAACAGGGGTAAATAGTCGGAAGGGGTTTCCAGTCGATACCAGGGAATGCCGGTAAAAAAATCATTTTCATCAGGAACGATTTCCTCATCAAGATAATCGAAGATCCCGGATGTGTGTGTCAGGAGATTCCTGATGGTCGCCGTTGAATCGACATATCCCAAATCCCTGTCAAAAATTTCACCGATTTGTGTCTCCAAGGTCAACATATTCCGGTCAATAAGTTTACCTATACCCAGTGCCGTTATGAATTTTGTGCCGGAAGCGATTCCGAATTGAGTGGACAGGGAATTCCGTACATCATTTTTCCGGTCCGCCAATCCAAAGGCTCTTTCGTACAACGATTTACCGTGTTTTGAAAGAGAGACAACACCCGAAAAACCGGAAGACACAGCCAGTTTGTCTACCTGTTCTATCAATGATTTCATCTTTTTATCCCGTTTCCCGTTGAAAAAATGTATCGTGCGCGTACCGGCCGCTGATACAGACCATGTATTCATCGAAAGCATGCACATGCTTCTCCGAAGTTCTGTCCGAATGACACGTCCAAAAGGCCATCTGGCTTCCATCAGCGCCTTCGTAAAAGCAACCTTCCACATCTTCCGTATTCTGTTCGGAAGCCGGGATTGAATTTAATTTGCTTTTCATAAATTCAGGGAAATCCTTCATGTACAGCCCCGTATATTCGCTTGACCTTTTAAGTGTTTCGTTAGCATCTCTTTATAATAACCTTTAAAGATGATTTATGCCATACATTCCAACCGCCAGTAAAATTATTATAGACGACGGGAGATACGAGAAATGTGTTCATTAATAAAGTAATATAAACAATCCTTCTGTTGTCACATTATTTGTCACATCATTGCAGTGAATCCTAAACATAAAAACGTGATAGATTACCCGCATACGAACTGCGGTTCGATAAAAAATCAGATTAAAGGAGGATAGAATGACAGAGAGGAGAATTGAAAATCAAAAGGAGGAAAAAAATGAAAACTAAAATTTTATTTAAATTTTTCATGACGGCGGTCGTCTTAAGCATTCTATTGTCAGGCTGTAATCTATTCAACCCCGGGAATAACGAACAGGAGTCAACCGTCATACAGGACAATGCCCCTGTTTCCAGGAGTTTCGATTATCCGGAAGGGAAAAAATACCTGGGAGACGGCTACAACCTGTTAAACGGTGAATTAAAGAGATCCTGCGTTACTGTAGACGAAGCCCGCAAAACGTACGGCAGCAGGTATTACGCCGACACCTATACATTTGTCAGTAATGATTTTGAGTTGAAAATGGCCATGAACTATAACATGAACGTAGGTGCGGGAGCGACTCTGTTTGAAAATCTGACCGGTTCGACCTCGCTTTATACACAGGTTGCCGCAGGCACTCAAATTTCCACCGAAACCATAACCATAATCGGGAGAGTGGAATACGAAGAAGGCACGGTTTTCATAAATAAAGAATCCATGAACGATACAACCGCACAGACTTATTTCGTATCCAGCCCCAATACTTTCAGAAACCTGTATGGTGACGGTTATGTGAATAAAGCAAAAATCGGAGAGCAGTTATTTCTTGTATTCCAGGCAATCATACTGGAAAGCAATACATACCTGAAATCAGAGATAAAAACGGCGGCTGAAATGAAATTCCTCGAGATATTCAACAGCTCATCCAACAGCCAGCTCACCACGGAAATGGAAGCGAAATTGAAATCCTGCCTTATTGTGGGTAAATGTTATGCGACGGGCGGTTTTACGCCCGGACAACCGGTCCAGGATAAGGAAAGTTTCCTGGCAATATACAAAAAATTCCAGAGTTTCGTGGACAGCAAAATCTACGGCAGTAGTTCGCTCGAATTTAATGTACTTTCACAGGCCTATGGATCATACTCTGATTTGTTCAACCGGACTGCCCTTGAAATAGATTCCTTCCACAGGAAAAGCCTGGAATGGCTTAAGGAAAAGGCAAGGATTAACTTAATTAAAAACATGAATTATTCATCTTATATAAACAGCCTGTGCAACCAGGCGCTGGATAAAATTGACGCCGAGCTGGTTAAATGCGTCAACAGGTCATCAAGTGCGCGGTATCCTTCCAGCAATGAATTCCCCACATTGAATAATGCCGTATTTGCGTATCATAAAAAAATACAGTACAGATCGCACGTTAAAGGCAAGGGATGGCTGGGTTGGGTCGATGACGGCTCCACGTCCGGTACCACGGGTGAGAGCCGGCGCATGGAAGCCCTGCAGGTCAGGTTCCCTCACGGCTCACTGGATACATGGCATGTCAATTATCAGGCGCATGTTCAGGGTATAGGCTGGATGAGCTGGGTCAAAGACGGCCAGACAGCAGGGACAACCGGGGAAGGCCGGCGTATGGAAGCGGTTAAAATAAAAATCCAGGGACTGCCCTGGGGATACGCTGTCCGGTACAGGGCCTATGTTGAAAAAAACGGCTGGTTAGGCTGGGTCCAAAACGGTGCTGTCGGCGGAACGACCGGAGAAGGCAAACGGATGGAGGCTATCCAGATAAAAATCCAGAAAGCCAACTGCCTCCTTGGCAGCTATGATGGAGCTCACTGTTATGTCGGGAAGGCTCCGACGGGGACAAAGCCGTTTATTTACTCCAACAATTTTTATTATACATCATTGAACGGGACATGCCCGTTAGCTGGAAGCTGGTACGACGGCGCCAACTGCTACGTGGCCCGGATTCCGAGTGGAACGACGGGTTTCATCTACAATAACGGATGGTACGTTAACCCTCTTTGGGAATAATAATTAATTTAACCGGGGTATTCCTTAGTCCATCCGGCCTTGGGGATACCCCGTCCAATACGATGGATTTTAATAAAGGGAGAACTAAAATGAAAATTATCAGGTATACGATTTTAATTAGTCTGGTTGTGTTCGCTTCCATCCAGTGCACACCTGACAGGTTGGATAATGCCGAAGTCTCTGCCGCGAATGAAGAGGATTTTCTAATGGCTGAGATAGGCAATAGCATGATATACATGAAGGATATAGATGCCTTGATCAGGTACCAGATCGATGAACTTAGAATCCAAACCCTGGATAGATATATTTCCAAAACTTTACTGGAAAAAGAGGCGGTATCACGCGGAATCAGCGTGGAGGATCTTGTCTCCAGGGAAATTCTAAATAAAACTGTACCGGTATCCACGGAAGACGTGTCCCTCTATAAAAGCCAGATGGAAATATCCGACAACACATCTTTTTATTCGAAAGACGACAAGGAAATAGCCGAATATTTGGCTTTCATCAGGCAAAAGGAGCGGGAATTCGTATTCGTAAATGAACTTAAAAAGAAATTCAATACCATCGTGCATTATAGAGCAGCCCGGGAATCCGGTTTATCTGAAAATTTGATCCTGAACCATCCGATCGGCATGCAAAACTCGGATATTAGCATCTACGTCGTGTTTGACTATGATTGCCCGGCATGCAATGCCCAGAAGGAAGCAATAGACCTCTTAATCAGTCAATACCAGAGCAAAGCTACCTTTAATTTCGTTTATTACGGGGCTACCGTATCGGACAAGGCCCTGTGCGCTGAAGCTGCCGCTTTACAGGGTAAATACTGGCTTTTCAAAAGGGTGATAGCCGGGATGCCTGAATCTGCAAAACTGGCTGACATTCTTCCCATTGCCAAAGACATTGGCATGGACATGGAAAAATTCAAGGCCGACGTCTCCTCCAATGCGTTAAGGTCACGGATTGAAGAATCACTTGACACCATTGCCCTCCTCGGTGTTAAATCAGTGCCCACCTATGTTATAAACGGGAATATTTTACACGACTCATCTGCCAAAACTCTGGAAAATGAATTAAAACGATTACTCCTTTAAAATACAAACTCCAATTTCAAATTTGAAATTAGAACCTGATCTTATTTTCTATTAATAATCCCCCTTTTTTTTACACATTGTATAAATGACTTGCAAGGAATTACAGTTTTGTTTATTATCCTAAAAAAAAATAATGAATAATTTGAAATCCAAAAAAATTGACCATGATCCGGCAGTAAAGTCGATCATCAATAAACTGAAGGACATAGACAATGATATCCTCTCCATGATCAGCCAAAACAGACAGGTGCATGCCGTCAACTACGCGTTAGACCTTTTAAAGCAGTTCAGGATAAGGCTGCCTAAAAGCCCCAATGTTATCAGCCTTCATTTTGAATTGATAAAAATAAAACGGCTTATTAAAAAAAACAGAATTAACGACTTACTCCGCCTCCCCGAAATAAATAACGAGAAAATTCTCGCAGCGGCTCACATTATCTCCAAATGCCTGTCAGCGGCTTATTCCTCCGTACCGGAGCTATTGCCTTACCTGTCCTTTAAGCAGGTGGACCTGTCCATCAGGTACGGATTGGCGCCCTTTTCCGCCTATTCATTCGCCACCTGCGGTCTGGTGCTCTGTTCCATGGGCGACATCAAAACCGGAATCATTTACAGCAACCTTGCATTAAAATTACAGCGGCGTTTAAAGGCCATTGAATACACGGCCCATACATTATTTACCGCTTATTATTTCAGTCTTCATTGGAAATATCATGTTAAAAAGGCGCTAAAACCGTTGCTTCACGTAATCAAAGTAGGAATGAAAACCAACAGCATGAATTTTTCCGCTTATGCCGCCAACACATTTACAGTTTATACCTTTCTGTCAGGCATCAACTTAAGAAAAGCCGATTCCATCGCCAGTTCTTCCATCAATTTCATTAATAAAGGAAAGATGGGCAAAGGACTAAATCATTATAACCTGATAACCAAACAGGCAATCGCCAATCTGATTAATCCCGTTGAACAATATGACTCATTAAAAGGCCAATTCTACGATGAAGACATTATGATCCCCATTCACAAGGGATATAATGACCTCCCGCCCCTTTATTTTATTTATTTCAATAAATTTTTCCTTTCCTACCTTTTCGGCGACTGCGACATCGCCCGAAAGCATATACAGTCATCGGAACTGTATATAAAGGGTATCATGTCCACGTTTCATTATCCCATACATTTCTTTTATTCCGCCCTGGTGTACACCGGGCTTTTTATGCGTTCAAGAAAAAAGGAACGCTCATCTTTTTTAAAACGAATAAAGAAGGCGTTACGGTTGTTCGAGGAGTGGTCCCGTTTCTGTCCGGATAATTATATTAATAAATACGTTCTTTTAAAAGCGGAATACGCTAAAATATGCGGTGATGCGCAATCGGCAATGAATTATTACCAACAATCGGTCAAATTGTCCAAAAAAAACGGATTCATCCAAGAGACAGCCATTTCATGCGAACTTGCCGGTAAATTTTATTCCGGGATTGGCCAGGAAATCATTGCCCGGTGTTTCATTAAAAAGTGCCACCTATACTATGAAAAATGGGGTGCTTTGAATAAAATCCAGCGGCTTTCAGAAGAATACTCCTACCTGACTCCACCGATTATCAGGGAAAAAAGCAAGCTAATATGGTTTTGGAGAAAAATGGTCAAGAAAAAAAATCCCTTAAGGATAAAGGAGAGTATTTTAAAGCGCCAGGTAAATCAACTGGAGGAGGACAAGTATCCCCATACAACCCGGCTTTCGGACCAGGAAAAAAGAGTCGTGGATCTGCTGAAAAAAGGCATGTTGTACAAAGAGATCGCCTATGACTTAAATGTATCCCTGAATACGATTAGAACTTATGTGAAAAGGATCCATAAAAAAATGGGGGTTAAAACTACTGAGGAAATCATTAAACTTTCAGAAATAAAGGTAAACAACATTATTAACTCTTCGCTAAATTGACTTGACTGAAATCCATATCATTCGTTATTATCCCCTCATATGGTAAAAATCATCCTTGCCTCGGCTTCTCCAAGACGGCGGGAAATACTGACGCAGCTGAAGATTCCTTTCGAGGTTATTGAGCCGGATATCGATGAACGTATCCTTCCCGGGGAGCCGACCGAGGAGGCGGTCACCCGCCTGGCAAATAATAAAGTGGAAAATATCCGGGAAAAGATACCGAAATCGCGGGCCAGGTGGATTTTAGGGGTGGATACCCTCGTAGAACTGGAAGGAAAACTGCTTGGCAAACCGGCCGATAGTGAAGAAGCGGTGTCCATGATCAGAAACCTGGCAGGGAAAATACACAGGGTAATTACGGGAATGGCGCTTTTATCGCACGAAAACCTTCCGGTAGACCTCCGTTTTTGCACATCCGAGGTAAAATTCGCCCCAATGAGCGAAAAAGAGGTCCAGTTTTATGTAAATTCCGGTGAATGGGAAGGTGTTGCCGGTGCTTACAGGATACAGGAAAGGGCGGCATTCTTCATAGAATGGATAAATGGCTCATATAGCAACATAGTGGGCTTGCCAATATCCGTATTTTATGGCATGTTGAAGGACAATCATTACCCGTTTTAAGGGTAAAATCTTACCGCATAGTTTATGCGGCAATCTAAGGCTTCGCAAGAAGACCTGATTTTTTAAGGAGGACAACTTGGCAGTTGTAACTATGAAAAACCTGCTCGAGTCAGGCGTACATTTCGGGCACCAGACCAAACGATGGGACCCGAGGATGAAAAAATTCATTTTCGCGGAACGGAACGGAATTCACATTATCGATCTTCAAAAGACGATAACATCCATCAAGGAAGCTTACGAGTCGGTACGAAAAACCGTGCTAAACGGAAAAACGGTGCTTTTTGTGGGAACCAAAAAGCAGGCTCAACAGGCTATTGAACGGGAATCCAAGCGTTGCGGTATGTTCTATGTGAACAACCGGTGGCTGGGCGGAATGCTCACCAATTTTACGACCATCAAAAGATCGCTCTTGAGACTTAAGAAGATCGAAAAAATGGAAATTGACGGTACTTTCGGTAATCTCACGAAAAAGGAAATTTCGCGTTTCCAGAAGGAAAAAGGGCGTCTGGAGAAAAACCTGGCGGGCATCAAAGAAATGAAAGACCTGCCCGGAATCGTGTTTGTGATTGATACGCGCAAGGAGGCCATAGCCGTTGCCGAGGCAAAACGGCTGAATATCCCCATCATTGCGGTCGTTGACACGAACTGCAACCCCGACGGTATTACCTACCCCATACCGGGCAACGATGATGCCATCAGGGCCATCACGCTTTTCACCCAGATCATTGCCAACGCCGTCGTTGAAGCGGAAAATGAAGCGGGCCTGGAAGTCATTGAAACACTTCAGGAGGAAAAAGAGGAAGAATTCGGCACGATGATAGACAAGGACGAGTACAAGGGCTATGACAAGGACAAGGAATCCGATGCCGATACCGAGGAACCTGAAATGGAAACAGTGGCCGTGGGGCAGGCAATCGGTTCTGTGAATGAAGAGGAATCGGATGCGGTTGTCACGGACAAGGATTATTCCAATTATAATCCGGATGAAGACAAAGACAAAGACAAAGATAAAAAGGTTGAAGAAGTTGTGGCGGACAATAACAAGATAGACAATTCAGCCATTGATGAAGACAAACTGTACGATGAGTAGAAGGAGGGATAAACGTGGAAATTAGCGCAGCGGAAGTAAAAAAATTACGCGAAAAAACGGGCGCCGGAATGATGGAATGCAAGAAAGCGCTTTTAAAAACTGATGGAGACTTTGCCGGAGCCGAAAAAATCCTGAAAGAACTGGGGCTGGCCGCAGCCAAAAAAAGGGAAGGCCGTGTTACCAAGGAAGGCCGGATCTTTTCCAGGGTAGTGAAAAACCGGGCGGCCCTGCTCGAATTGAATTGTGAAACGGATTTTGTCGGTAAAAACAAGGATTTTATCGCTGCCGGTGAAAAACTCATTAACATCGTGGCGGATAAAAATCCTTCGGAAGCAACTGATGAAATGAAAGAAATCGTGACCGGCATAGTTGGTATTATAAAAGAAAATATCACGCTGAAACGGTTCACTACCGTTGATATTGCCGATGATGAAAGGGTGGCCGATTACATCCACGGTGAAGGTAAATACGGTGTGCTGGTAAAGATCAAACTGGCCGATCCTTCAAAGGCGGATAACCCGGAGGTCAGGGAAATGCTCAATGACCTTGCCCTTCACGCAACGGCCCGTGCCCCGCTTTATTTGGTGAAAAATGATGTGGATCAAAATTACCTGAAGGAACAGGAAGCCATTTTTACAAAGCAGGCGGAAAGCCTCGGCAAGCCGCCCAATGTGGTAGCCGGAATTGTCAAAGGCAAGCTGAATAAGCATCTGGGTGAAATCTGTTTCATGGACCAACCCTTCGTAAAAGATGAAAACCTGACGGTAAACAAGGCATTGACCAGTCTGGGCGACACTCTCAATTCTAAAATAGAACTGACCGATTTCCGCTACTATAAACTCGGTGTGGATTTAGACGAATAAAAAACGGGCCATCACTGCCTCTACCGGCAGTGATGGCTTTAAAAATTTTCCTATGAAAGGAGACTTTTCATGGAAACGGTAAAAAAGAATTCAGAGGCAAAAATGAAAAAGGCCATCGTGGCCCTCACAGAGGAACTGAACGGTATACGCACCGGCAGGGCTTCTTCCGCCCTCTTCGAAAAAATAAAGGTTGACTATTACGGTCAGAAGGTAACACTCAAGGAGGTTGCTTCCATCTCTGTGCCGGAAGCACGTCTCGTCGTTATACAGCCCTGGGACAGGACCGTTCTGCCGGAAATAGAAAAGGCCATTCAGAAATCCGAACTTTCCATCAACCCGAACAATGACGGGAAAGTGATACGCATAAGCATCCCTCCCTTGACCGAAGAAAGGAGAAAGGAACTTGTGAAAACGGTTAAAAAAATAGCCGAACAATCTCGCGTATCCGTCAGGAACGTCCGGCGGGATGCCAATGAAGAATTAAAAAAAATGGCAAAAGATTCCAAGATCAGCGAAGACAACTCCAAGCGGGGACAGGACGACATTCAAAAAATAACCGATAAATACATTGAAGAAATAAATAAACTGTCGGAAGAAAAAGAAAAAGAAATACTGGAAGTATAAACGCATCACAACCGGAACCTTATAAGAACCGGCAAAGAAAGTAATATTGAAATGGATAATGATGACTATCTGGACCCCGGGAATATCCCTGCTCATGTGGGAATCATTATGGACGGCAACGGCCGATGGGCACTATCCCGGAACAAGCCGAGAACATTCGGACACAACGAAGGCTTGAAAGCGGCAAAGAGAACCGTAAAAGCGGCTGTTGAAATCGGGATTAAGTTCATCTCCCTTTACACGTTTTCCACGGAAAACTGGAAAAGGACCGAGGAGGAAGTCTCCTTTCTCATGGGATTAATAACAGCCCATCTTCGAAGGGAATACGATTTTTACAGGGAGAACAGCATCAAGGTTGTCCACTCGGGAGACCTTACCAGCCTTCCTCCGGCCGTTCAAAAGGAAATTGATCTGGTGGAAAAAGACACGGAAACATTCGATAATCTCACGGTAAACCTGGCCATTAATTACGGCGGCAAGGATGAAATTATCCGGGCTGTCAATAAATGGCGCGGCCTTTCTGCCGGTAATGCTGACATTACGGCAGAGGAGCTTGAGCAAAACCTCGATCATCCCGAAATTCCCCCTGTTGACCTTGTCATCCGGACAGCCGGTGAGAAACGCCTGAGCAATTTCCTGCTTTGGGAAAGCGCTTATTCCGAATTTTATTTTACTGAAAAATTATGGCCTGACTGGGACAAGCCGGACATGGTTGCGGCAATAAGGGAATACCAGAAAAGAGACAGGAAATTCGGCGGTATACATGAGTAAATTCATCATGCGTCTTCTATTATTCTGTATCTTTTTTCCCCTGTTGTACGTCCTGGTGTTCCTCCTTCCCTACCTGAATTACCTTGCCCTCACCTGTTTGATCGTGTTTTTCTCGCTCGTGGGGACATTTGAAACGGAAAACATCATGCGGCAGAAATTCGGGCCCGGATCCCGTATTGTGCTGCCGGTTGCCGGAGGACTGCTCCCACTGATCTGTTACCTGGACCTTTTTTTTCCTTCCCTCAACGGCCTTCTCGAAATATCGTTTATCGGAATGATAATATTCGCTTTCTTCCGCGTGATCATACTCAACCGAGGGAAGGACATTCCCAACATTCTCAATCAACTCGTCTCTTCTCTCGTTGTCATCCTTTACCCGGGATATCTTCTGACATTCCTCATCCGGCTCCTGTTTATGGATCAGGGCAACTGGATCTTCCTCTTTCTCCTGGGGCTTGTTTTTTTCAATGACATAGCCGCCTATCTCTTCGGAAGACTTTTCGGAAGAAGCACGCAATTGAACTGGGCCATCAGCCCCAATAAATCCGCGGTAGGTTTCATATCCGGGTTCGTGATGTCCCTCATTATCAGTGTCTTCTTTTATTATTTCAAACCGGACCTATTTTCAAAGAACCTGGTGTTTGTCATTCTTTTTTCCGCCCTGATCGGCATTATCGCGATCATAGGCGACCTGGTGGAATCCGGAATGAAGCGAAGCGCCGGCATCAAGGATTCAGGGACCATCATGCTGGGGCGGGGAGGAATTCTGGATTCCATAGATTCCCTCCTTTTCTGCTGTCCCGTATTTTTCTATATTTATCCGTTATTGGCATAGGGTATATGAAAAACATAATTGTATTGGGTAGTACAGGATCCATTGGATTAAATACTCTGGATGTTGTCCGGAAAAACAGTGAACAATTCAATATTTCAGGTCTTACGTGCCATAGAAATACAGCCCTCTTAGCCGAACAGATTAATGAGTTTAAACCGAAAGCGGTGGCCGTGAGCGATTCAAACGGCGGCAGCTTCCCGTTTACCAGGGAAGTAAATGTCTTTTCCGGTCCGCAGGGTGTTTGTGATCTGGTACGATCCATGGACGCGGATATCGTGGTAAACGGAATTTCCGGTTCAAAAGGACTCTTACCCAGTATAACCGCGCTTGAAACAAAAAAGCATCTTGCCCTGGCAAACAAGGAAACCATTGTCATGGCAGGCGGCATCGTCAAGGAAATATCGGCGAAAAACAATGTTTCGATCATACCGGTGGACTCCGAGCATGCCGCCCTGTTCCAGCTGTTAAAAATCCCGCGCCATATCGATGATATTTCACAGATGATCCTGACTGCCTCGGGAGGGCCGTTCAGGGAGTATTCGGTTGAAGAGCTGCAGAATGTCACCCTGGAGGATGCCCTCAAGCATCCCACTTACAGCATGGGGGAAAAAATATCGGTGGATTCGGCTACCATGGCGAACAAGGGTCTTGAAGTGATAGAAGCCCATTATCTTTTTGACATTCCCGTTGAAAAGATAAAGGTGGTGATCCATCCCCAAAGCATCATACATTCACTTATTAGGAGCAGGGACGGTTTTTACTACGCACAGATGAGCCTGCCTGACATGCGGATACCCATTTTAGCGGCACTTTCCCATCCGGAGACAGGTAAAATGGATTTGGGAGTCCGGGAACTGGACCTGGTCAATCAATCCCTTACGTTCCTGGATGTTGACTTGAAAAAATACGGCATGCTGAAACTCGGCTTTGAATCGGCGAGGGAAAAAGGACCCTATCCGATTGTTTTCAATGCGGCCAATGAAGTGGCGGTCGCCGCATTCATAGCGGGTGAAATACCTTTTACAGGCATCCTCAATATTGTCGGGCGGACACTTGATATGGAATGGCAAAATTTACTATCTTCATTGGAAGACATCCTTTACTGCGACAGGCTGGCCCGGGAAAAGGCGCAGGATATTTTACTCAGATTTAATAGATTTAGGGGAAACG
>JAFGKU010000009.1 GCA_016928415.1 Spirochaetales bacterium | reverse complement strand
TTTCTATGGATTTCATACCATTGAATTTAACTGAATCTGAATATTCCACAGGAATCAGTGAATTCCCTATTTCCAGCGTGTCCTGGAGTACCCGGACACTGTCTCCGGGTAAGCCAGCACACCGTTTCACTATTATTTTATCCTCATCCGGTTCCCTGAGAATAAGAATGTCCCCGCGTTGCGGAAAGGACCAGCTAATGAGGTATTTATTCAGGAAAGGAACGTATATCCCGAAGGCGGCCCGGTTTATAAACAGGAACTCATTTTCCACCAGGGAAGGGTCCATCGAATGGCCCTTTACCTGGACAAAATCAAGAAAAAACGTTTTCAGGAGTAAAAAAAGGAACATGGCAGGAAGAATGACGGATAATGGCGTTAAAATGGTTTTTTTCATAATTATTATCTTGTTTATATTAATATGTATCGGAAATATTGTCGATACCAAGAGTAGGAGTGGAGCAATTCTCATTTTGAACCATACTCCTTAAGTAACATTAGCTCTTAATATTTAAATGAGCTTTATAATCGTTCAAAATGAGAATTGCATCTGCATGTTTGATGAAAAAAAGGCAATTCTCAATATAAATTGAGAATTGGTGCAGGAGTAAGATGATTCTCGCCTCTAACTTGAAATTTCAAAGGCGAGGAATCCCAAAGGGAGGTTTATGTTATTGCTTGACTTTCAGCAGAAAGTTCAAAAGCGGTCCAGATTTCGTCCTGTAATACGGCAAAATAATAAGTTCAAGGAGAACAGAATTGAGGCCTCCGGAGATGAACAATCTCCTCTGAAAAAGGGTAACGGGATGTTTTCCTTCATGGTCAAGTGTGTCCTGATCGTCTTGAATTGCCTGTTTCTCTTTTTTATTTTATCACCGCTTTTTTCAAGCATATATATACGGCAACAGCTCCCTTCAGGATTTTTCGTTGATTTACCGGAACATGATATTGTTGACGGAATGATCATAGATGCGGTCATCAGTGAGGAAATTAACAATAATGTCCCTGAAAAATCCCTGATCAACCGGCTTTCAGTCAGTCAGTACAAGTTTCAAAAGGGGGATACATTATCCGTTCTGGCAAAGCAAAGCGGGCTGAGGCTGGATACAATTCTCAGCTTTAACAATATTAAAGATGTAAAAAGAGTGTTTCCAGGAACTGTTCTTGCCGTTCCCAATCATGACGGAATCATGTACAAGGTGAAGCAGGGGGATTCCTTGAGCAGTATTGCCGCCAGGCATGAAGTTCCGCTTAATGACCTGCTTGACTGGAATAACATAGCAAGTTCCGTTATAATTCCAGGAGAGGTACTGTTTTTACCCGGTGCCCGTTTGCGCACGAATGACTTGAACCGGATATTGGGCAGGCTTTTTATTTTTCCTACCCGCGGTTCCATCTCATCCCCGTTCGGGAAAAGGGTTCATCCGATTTATCATCATGTGCATTTCCACAATGGTATCGATATCGCGAACTGGCCTGGTACAATTGTTCATGCGGCCATGGAGGGAAAGGTGATTCAAACAGGATTCAACAACATTTACGGTAATTTCATCATTATAGCACATGATGATAATTTCCAGACAATGTACGGCCATTTGATGAAAATTCTCGTAACCAAGGGTAATTATGTAAAACAGGGGCAGAAAATCGGTAAAATGGGCAACACTGGATTAAGTACCGGCGCTCACCTGCATTTTTCAATTTTTCATTCCGGTGTGCCGATAAATCCAATGAAATACTTAGGAAAATAGAATAAAGGAAAGAGATATGAAGAAAATAGTACTGGCTTTAATCGGACTGCTTGCCATTTTTTCCATAGTGCGGGCGTACTCGGCGGGGACGGGAAACACCTTTTCTATTCACCCGAGTCAAATAGAATACTCGACCCGGGACAGCCAACTAAGCGTCGGGTTCGGCCTTATAGAGAGCTCGGGGGATAAAACCCGGATGTGGGATATTTTCCCTGTAAAAATCGCCTTTCAAAGCGGCTCAAACCGGTTTTATCTGGCATTGAACGGTATTTCCTTTTTAACGCAGGAAGGCGTTTCCTTCGGGCGTGACATCACTATCAATGGCGTACACAGGGGCGATCTCATAAGCTTTGGCGGAAAAGTTACCATCCGAAGCCGGGTTGAAGGAAATGTCTGGGCATTCGGCAGTGACATTAACCTTGAATCCGGAGCCTACGTGATGGGTGATGTTGTGTCCCTGGGAGGCAGGATAAGACAGTTGGGCTCTTCCTACATTACGGGTAACAAATACGCGAAATCCGATTTTGTCATACCTTTTCTCGGGCTTCTTACTTCGAAATATTCCGTAGCCACCATTCAATTCGTTGTGGAAATATTCGGAATGCTTCTTTTCCTGCTTGTTCTTTATTTGGTACTGTTTTTCCGTCAGGACGCACTCAGGAACGAGGTATCCATGATTGATTCTTCATGGAAAGGAGCCATTATATATATTCTCCTGTCCCTGGTAGTTATACCCGTTCTGGTGATTTTTCTCGTGGCCTCCGTTATCGGTATCATACTTATTCCCGTTTTGCTTGTCATCATTGTTGCCGCCGCTTACTTCGGTTTTATGGCTGTTACGATCCGTGTAGGTAAATTCTTTATGCGGAAGGAATCGGATTCAATCGGTCACCAGTTTTTAACGGGATTATTCGGACTGCTTATCATCAAGGGACCGGGTCTGGTCGGTATCCTGCTTTCACTGCTTACAGCCGACATTATCATGGCTATCGGTAATATCTTTACCATCGTCGGCACTATTGCGCTGTTCCTGGCAACTCTTCTGGGTTTTGGTGTGAGCTTAATGCATCTGAGAAGATCTCGTTGATCCCGTCTATAACGAAGTTCAGTTCGTTAATGACGAAAGTTCCTTGAGGCTAGGATCGGACTTCTGTTCCTGCTTCTTCTTTTTCTCATAAAAGATAATCTTGTTCTGTTTCAAGTCAACCACAATGCAACTGCCGCTTGTAAATTTGCCTTTCAGGATTTCAAGCGATAGCGGGTCCTCAATTTCCTTTTGTATGATCCGTCTTAAGGGTCTTGCGCCGAATTTTTCGTCCCAGCCGATATCCACAAGGAATTCTTTTGCCTTTTTCTTTACCTCGATAGTCATGTTCTGTTCTTTCATCCGGTCCTCTATTTCCTGGATCATGAGCATGAAAATCTGGCCGAGCTGTTTTTTGTCCAGGCTGTGGAAAACGACAATTTCATCGATCCTGTTTATAAACTCGGGATTGAATATATGCTTTAACTCGTTCATGACGGACGATTTAATTTCCTGGAAATGCATGATGCCGTCCTCGGTCTGGAATCCAACCGAAGAGTCTCTCGATATTTTTCTGGCACCTACATTGGATGTCATGATCAATACCGTATTCCTGAACGATACCGTGTGGCCCAGGTTATCCTGCAGCTGTCCCTCTTCGAGAACCTGAAGGAGAAGGTTGAATACGTCCTGGTGCGCCTTCTCGATTTCATCAAGCAGGACAACGCTGTAGGGACGCCTTCTTATTTTTTCCGTTAAAAGACCGCCTTCCTCGTAACCGATATATCCGGGAGGGGCGCCGACAAGACGGGATACATTGTGCTTTTCCATGAAATCCGACATGTCTATACGGATAAGAGCATCCTCATTGCCGAAGAGAAATTCGGCGAGTTTTTTAGCCAGGTAGGTTTTTCCGACTCCCGTCGGACCAAGGAAAATAAAGGAACCCAGCGGCCGCCTTGGTGAACTTAAGCCTGTCCGCGACCTGCGAATGGCGGAAGCGATCACCTTGATAGCCTCTTCCTGGCCTATTACATTGCTTTGAAGTTCCTGTTCAATCTGGAGGAGTTTCTCCGATTCCTTCTGGGCTATCCGGAAGAGTGGAATACCCGTTGTACTGGAAATTATCTGCTGTATATCTTCAACATCAATTATGTTTTCTTCCGGCTTGATATTATTCTGCCATTCCTTTTTGTGGTTTTCCAGCTTTTCCTGCAGCTGTTTGATCCTGTCGCGCACGGACGCGGCTTTCTCGTAGTTCTGGCTGTTGACGAATTTAACCTTTTCCATGACGAGTTCCTGCATTTCCTTTTCCAGTTCAGCCAGCTCCTTGGGCCGTAACGAATTGAGTATTTTTTTCCTTGAACCCGCCTCGTCGATCAAATCGATTGCCTTGTCCGGTAAATACCTTTCCGTTATATACCTGTGCGAAAGGATGGCCGCCTGTTCCAGGGCGTCATACGTGTAGGTTACCTTGTGATGCGCTTCGTATTTGGGTTTTATGCCCGTTAAAATCTCGATCGTTTCATCGACCGTAGGCTCCTTGACATAAATTGTCTGGAAGCGCCGTTCCAGGGCCGCGTCTTTTTCTATATATTTTTTATATTCGTTCAAGGTGGTTGCCCCGATGCATTGGAGTTCTCCCCTTGAAAGTGCCGGTTTGAGCATATTGGAGGCATCGATGGCACCTTCCGCTCCTCCGGCGCCGATGATTGTATGCAGTTCGTCAATGAAAAGGATGATGTTCGTTGTTGCGATGATTTCCCGCATTACCCGTTTCAAACGTTCTTCAAATTCGCCCCTGTATTTTGTTCCCGCTACCAGGGAAGCCAGGTCGAGTGTTACAAGCCGTTTGCCCAGAAGAACTTCAGGGGCGCTTCCGTCAACGATCCTTTCCGCAAGCCCTTCCACGATGGCGGTTTTTCCCACTCCCGGTTCTCCTATGAGAACGGGATTGTTTTTCGTTCTTCGCGCCAGGATCTGAATGACGCGCTGTATTTCCGTTTCCCTTCCAATAACCGGGTCCAGCTTGTTATCACGGGCCAGCTGTGTCAGGTCTCTTGAAAATTCATCCAGGGTGGGTGTTTCTGTTTTTGTCTTGGGTATGGATTTCTTTTTACTGAAGCTCCTGTTTTTAAGTAATCCAAGACCGTTGATCTGAATGACAGCTTCCCTCAGGATACTTGTTGTTATATTGAATTTTTTAAGGTAATTTGCGGTAACGCTGTTCGGTTCCTTGCTCGCTGCCAGCAGCAGATGTTCCGTGCCAATATATTCATGACCCAGATTCCTCGCTTCCTCGGCGGACTCCTCCAAAATGGTCCTGCCCCGCTTGGAAGGGGTAATATCTCCCAAAACCGTGTTTGACGGTTCTTTCTTGGGCAGACTTTGCTCTATTTCCATCTGCATTTCGGCTATATTGACATTAACCCGTTGAAGGGATTTGACCGCCACGCCTTCCCCGTCTTTCAACAGGGCCAGAATAATATGTTCAGGTTGAATCTGGTCTGAATGGAACTGCCGCGCCACTTCGGGTGCTAAAATCGTTATAACTCGTTGAGCCCGTTGCGTTAAACCTTTAAACATTATTTTCCTCCATCAAAGTTGTTTGATAAAAAATCCTGTATCAATTGAGATCTCAGATAATCCACAAGGTTTTTTTGCATTTTTCGGTTTAAAGATTCCAGAATTTTTAATATATGAGCTTTTTGAATTATGAAGAAAAGTCCCGTAACCGTTTCAAGGGAAATCCCTTTAATGGTTCCCAAAGCCACGCCCAACCTCACCAGGGAGAGAAGATTGACAGCTTCCCTGAATGCAATTGATTTACAGTATCTTAATATTCCCACTGCACGAAGCAGTTTATCTTCCAGTTCCGTTTTATTTTCGGTAAAAAGTTTATCCCTGATTTTCATTTCAAGGTCTATCAGGGATTGAACTGATTTTTCCAGGTTTTCAACAATTTCTTTTTCAGACTTCCCGATTCTCAGTGTATTGGAAAACTGGTACAACGTATCCGGTTGCGCCGTTTTCTTGCCTTTCAGGAAAGGGGTAACGGTAATACCTTTCCGGGCGACCGTTTTCAAGACCTCGTCTATCTGGGAAGTCATGGCAAGGGCGGGAAGATGAAGCAGAACGGAAGCTTTTAATGCCGTTCCCGTATCATGTAAAAAATTACTAAGGTATCCCCATTCCAGTGAGACGGCAAAATCCAGTTTTTTTTCAAGATGATTATCCAGTTCGTTTATATGAATGAACGCTTCTTTTAATGCCAGACCTGTTTTTATTGCCGTAATCTTGAGGTGGTCCTTTTCATTGATCATCCCGCACAGGTCTCCGGCGGCGTTCAATATTGCGATTTTCTGCCTGTTTTCAAGAAAATCCCTTGAGATGATAAACCTTTCCGATAATATGTGCTGTTCTATCGCGCTCATTTCATTGACGTAAAGGATAAGAAAATCATCATTCAAGGTCAGGTTCCTGAAGGCGTTTATTATTTTTTCCTTTACTTCAATTTTATCCGATACCTTTAAATTGGCGGGGAAGGGGAAATCCGATAAATTTCTTGATACACGGAGACGCGTCGAGACGGCTACCTCATTTTGCGGCCCTGTCCTGTAAAACCATTCTATTTTCTGGAGAATATCCTCAAAATTTGTTATTGTTCGCGCCACGTCAAACCCTTTAACCTGTCAATTTCATCCCTTAAGGAAGCGGCTTTCTCATATTCTTCTTTTTTTACCGCTTTCCTCAGTTCCCCCTTTAATTGTACTACATCTATAAATAATTTTTTATAATTTTTTAAATTTCTTGGTAATTTTCCCATATGGGACTTGATTTTCAATTTTTTCACAAAAAAATTCTTAATTTCATCATAAAAAACATTATAGCATTCAGGGCATCCCAGATGTTTGGTCCTCCGGAATTTTTCCATTGTCCAGGAGCACCGGTGACAGATTAATGAAGTAGTTCTGGTAATATTCGTTTTGTTCAGCTTGAATAATCCCTTGAATAAATTATTGATGGAATAGTCAGATTTATCATTTATGGAGGCAAAACCCATATCCCGCGCACAATTTTCACAAATATGGTAAATAGTCTTTTTATTCCCCGAAACCTGGTGAATATGTATTATGGCCTTGTTTTTATGGCAAATTTCACAATTCATTAAACATATCCTTTTAGACGCCTGCTTTCTATTATAATCTAGAAATCGGTTTATGATTTCTTTAAGTTAAGATTTATAAAAAAAATCCAAAAAAATCAATAGTACTCGTTAGACTAATCCACATATTGGGTTAATCGATAAACTAATCCATTAATTGGATTAATCAATGAACTATAATAATGCCTGTATTTGGCTTCCCCTCATCAGTAAACCGGTTATAGGCTCCTTCATTTAATATTTCCTGATAATTTGAAGCGGTTTTATCCTGGAAGCAAGCCGGGCCGGGAAATAGGAGAAGAAAGCCGACAGCAAAGTTGTTAAAAATCCTATAAAAAATATTTCACCGAAGCTTATTATCACGGGGATACGTTCCAGATAATATTCAGGATTCAATATTTTAACGGGTTTCAGCGCTTCCTGGTGTACGAATGGTTCAGCCAGTGTATGAAAAATACCCAGGATACCATTAATAAGGACTTCAATACCGCTGATAACCTCGTTTATATTCACCGCTACCAGTAACCCGCTTGAAATGCCTAAAAAAGTGCCCAATACGCCTATAAAAAGGCCGATGATGACAAAAGACAACGAGATTGTGCCGGGATTAGCGCCCATGCTCTTCAAAATCGCAATTTCCTGTGTTTTTTCCATGGTCAGCATCATCATTGAAGAGGAAACATTGACACAGGCAACGATTATTATCAGAACCATGATAAATATGAGAATTGTTTTTGTCATCTGGTATGATTTGTACTGGTTTAGCTGAATTTCATACCATGATTCCACATTGGAAAATTGATAATTTTTTTCAAGCAGGATATCATTAATCCGTTCAATAATCGGTGTAAGGTTACCAAACGGATTTTTAACCTTGACGCCGATAAATTGTTTGGTTGCTTTATACGGCAGAAGCTGGCTTCCTTTTTCTATGGGAATATAAACCAGTACCTTGTCAATATCCTGGTACCCGGATGAAAACACGCCGCTTACTATAAACCGGGCCGATTTGGGAATACTCTGGCTGTGGAACTGTGTCAGGGAAAGAAAAAAGACTTCATTGCCTATTTCCGCATCCAGCTTTTCGGAAAGGGCCTTCCCGAGTAAAAGAGTACCGTAACCGGCTGTGTTGAACACTCCCTTTAATATTTTTTTTTCTTCACCGGTCAGGTCATCTTTTATAACGTAATGGCCGGTGGTTTCATCAAGCTTATACGCGGCCCGGACTTTCCGCCATTTTTCACCCCCTTCATCAAAACGGGGCAGTATCCTGTTTTCGAGGACATCCTTTTTTATGACAGACGGGACGTTTGACAGGTTGAATTCACCTGTATGGATCCTGAAATATTTCCTGAATCC
This sequence comes from Spirochaetales bacterium, assembly GCA_016928415.1. Taxonomy (GTDB): domain Bacteria; phylum Spirochaetota; class Spirochaetia; order SZUA-6; family JAFGRV01; genus JAFGKU01. The sequence goes on along the minus strand of JAFGKU010000009.1, from coordinate 1,389 downwards.
TTCGTCTTCCGCGTAGACATTCTCGGGAACACTTTTAACCGAGACCCCCGAGACACGGTCTTTTAATCGTATCAGGGCAAATCCGTCCTTTTCCAGGAAGGCGTGTTTTATGTCCGGCTCTTTTTCGAGGCTTTCAGAAAGGGAATTGGCTTCGGAGAGTGAAATTTTATTAAAAAAGGAGATCTGGATGTGATAGGTCGATATTTCTATGAAGCGGGAGGTAATGCCCTCGATCATTCCATTGGTTGCCACGATCACAACAATCAGGGGAATGATGCTTAAGCCGATCCCGAGTATGGACCCCCTGTGCTGGGCCGCGAATCCGCCTTTTTCATTACGATTGAAGATGCTTTTAAATGCCATGAGGATCGGAAAGGTGATTTTCATTTTTCCGTTAACACTCCGTGTTCCAGTATGAGGTGGATGTCCCCCCTTTGAGCCATGGCCGTATCGTGGGTTACTAAAAGCATGGTCTTGTTGTATTTTTTTACCATGTCGAAAAGGATATCCTGGACAATTCCCGAATTCCGCTCATCAAGGTTTCCGGTTGGTTCGTCCGCGATTATCAAATCCGGGTCGTTCATCAATGCTCTGGCTACGGCTACGCGCTGTCTTTCCCCGCCGGAAAGCTGCAGAAAAAAGTGGTTGTTTCTCTGTGAAAGCCCCACATCCCCAAGCAGGCGGGAAGCCTTTTGCCGTGCAAGTTCGGAATTGTCGCCGGAAATAATGGCCGGCATCATGACATTTTCCAAAGCGGTGAAATCCTTGAGCAGAAAATGAAACTGGAAGATAAATCCTATGAATTTGTTCCTGTAATGGGTCAGCTCCTTTTCTGTTTTACCCGTCACTATCAAATTCTTTACTTTGATTTCTCCGGAAGTCGGGCTGTCGATGCCGCCTATCAGGTTCAACAGGGTGCTTTTCCCGGAACCGCTTTCACCGGTAATGACGATGACGGTTCCTTCTTCGGCAGTCAGGTTAATGTCTTTCAACACCTCTACGCTTTCGGTGCCCGTTTCATACGTTTTTTTTATTGATGATATTTCCAGTAAACTCATGTTACCCTCGTTACTCGTACCTTAATACTTCGACCGGCTTGATAACGGCTACCCTTCTGGAAGCGAAAAATGCCGCGGAAGCCGAGCAGAAAAGTGCGAAGAAATTAATGATGAAAGCCTCGTACCAGAAAACGTAGCTTTCAACCCTGTCAATGTAAAATATGTTGGAAGAGAAAATATAGACGGGCTCAAGTTCAAATGAACTGTTGAAGATATTGATGAACGCCTGGATGACCGGCGATATAAAATCATTTATGATTATTTCCACAAGGCGAAAAAACTCATTGATATTATTGGAAACGAACAGGCCCGCAAACGTTCCGATCGTACA
>JAFGKU010000121.1 GCA_016928415.1 Spirochaetales bacterium | reverse complement strand
GCATCTGAGCGGAGCGAAGTAGAGCCGGGCTTCCTGTGCAGCCCGACAAATGGCCTGAAAAGGTACAGCGCAAAAAACTCTCTATACATTTTTATTGACATTTTCACGCTCATCTGATATTCTTTTAATGAGTGTGACCACTAAAACAATTGTTCTTGGTGGTGCCATAAAGCCAAGGGTAGACTTTTTAAGGGTATATATGAGGAAGCGGACAGGAGAAAGGTGGGTGGTATGTACGCTTCCGGATTTATTTAAACTCGTCTGACCTTTTCGCGGCCTGGCGGATTTTATGTTATTCCGCATCCCGGCCGTAATCAAACAAAAAAAACCAACATTCAGTTCATTAATGGTAACGTGTTATCCTTTGAGAAAACAAACTTTATAAAGTTACCGGGGGTTAGTTACGCATCCAAAGAACTGAAAAATTTTACCATGGAAAAGGAAGATACTCTGAAAAAAATCATTAATTTAGTTTTGGTATGCCTGATGGCGGCTTGCGCCTGCGGCACACTTTTCGCCGACATCATCACATTGAGATCGATGGCGAACAACATGTATGTCTGCGCGGACAGCGCGGGAGCCCCGGCGCTCATCGCCAACCGCACCGCCATCGGTACGTGGGAAAAATTCACCATCAACGGATCAACATCGGCAACGCCGACACTTGTGCCGACAAACCCATCGACCAATACATCAACACCGGCACGGACAAACGCACCCACGCCCACATCACCGGCCTCGAACACGAACCTGGCGTTGAACAGGTCAACGTCATCCTTCAGCAATGAAAGCTCCAGCTTTGCGTCCAACTACGCCGTTGACGGCAATACGGGCACACGCTGGTCCAGTGCGTTCAGAGATCCCCAGTGGATAACGGTGGATCTCGGCGCCAGCTATTACATTTCACGCATTGTGCTTCGGTGGGAGACGGCCTTCGCCAGGACCTACGAAATCCAGGTTTCCGGCAACAATTCAACGTGGACAACCGTCTACTCCACCTCATCCATCCACACGACAGGCGGAAGCTAGTACCCGACCTCCGGCCGCATAACAACGCAGGGCAAGCTGTCCTGGCAGTACGCAAGGATAGAGGCCCGGATCAGGCTGCCGAATGCCGTGGGCTCATGGCCAGCCTTCTGGATGATGGGCACGTCCAACGATGGTTCCTATAGTCCAGCCACAATCCGCCCACCTCATACTACGATAGAATGGGAACGAACTGGCCTATCTGCGGTGAAGTGGACATCATGGAACACAGGAATTACGACAACACGATCGTCAACAACTGCTTCTGGGACTTAAGGTCGGGTGTCTATCCCTGGACCAAGGACCAGAACGCCAATTACGGCACAACTGCCACGGTCGGGGATGTATCGCAGTACCACACGTACTGCCTTGAGTGGGATGCCACATACATGCGGTGGTTCTGTGACGGTGTACAGACGCATGTCATCGACATCACACCGGCCACGCTGGAGGAATTCAGGAAACCGTACTTCATTATCCTGAACCTGGCCCTCGCCGGGACCTTCCCCGGTGCCGAGCCGAACATTGCCGAATTCCCCCAGTATATGTACGTGAACTACGTACGCGTCTATCAGAAATGACATTTATCCGGCAGCCGCCGTCTTCACTATGGCGGCGGCTCCGCCGGATCCTTATGCCGGGAACCCCTTCTCCTACCCAGCGGTAACATTTACCTATAGGAAAAATTATTCAATATCTTAACTAAGTTTTACTTATAGGTAAAACTAATAATTGCACTATTAACAAGGGGGTCTTTTATGCAGGATATCCTGAACAGACCAATATACATGAAAAAAATAACTCCCTTCATCGGCAGGGAAATGATCAAGGTTATCGTCGGGCAGCGGCGGGTGGGAAAAAGCTGTTTGCTTTTAAAACTCATTGAAAAAATAAAAAACGAGAAACCGCGGGCAAACATTATCTACATAGACAAGGATGATCGAGATTTCAATGTTATAAAAAATGATGAGGATTTATATACTTATGTTTCGTCGAAAATCCGGAAAAAGGCCAGCAGCTTTTTGTTCATCGACGAGGTCCAGGAAATTGATAAATTCGAATATGCATTGCGAAGCTTGAACAAAATTAAAGGCTTGGATATTTATATTACCGGGAGCAATGCCAACATCTTATTCGGCGACTTATCGACGTTATTGGCAGGAAGAAGCATGGAATTCCAGGTTCATGGATTGACTTACCGGGAATTTTTGAAATTCCATTCCCTGGAGGATTCGGATCATTCTGCTCAATTATATACCATGTACGGGGGGTTACCGTACCTGCGGCACCTTGAGCTTGACGATGAGATCATTTATGATTTCCTCAAGAATATCTATCAAACCATATTGTACAGGGATGTTGTTTCCCGCAACCGGATCCGGAATACGCTCCTTCTTGAAAGGCTCGTTCTATATCTTGCCGATTCACTCGGCTCCATTATCTCGGCAAAAAAAATAAGTGATTTTCTGAAATCACAGCGGATCAACATGTCCGTAAAAAACATCCCGCAATATTTGAATTACCTGGCGGCCGCCTGTTTTATCCATAAAACACCGCGTTATGACATTCAAGGAAAAAGAAATTTCAAAATCAATGAAAAATATTATTTTGAAGATCTGGGGCTCAGGGCAGCCATAGCCGGTTACAAGTCGGAAGATATAAAAAAAATCCTGGAAAATATCGTGCACAACCATCTTCTTTTTGCGGGTTATACCGTCAAAGTCGGTAAACTCAAGAATCTCGAAATCGATTTTGTCGCGGAAAAGCAGGGCCGGAAACAATATTACCAGGTATGCTACCTGATTCCGGATGAAAAGGTTGCAGAGAGGGAATTCGGAAACCTGGAAAAAATTCCCGATCAATATCCCAAATTCGTAATTTCCATGGACACGATGATGAAGGGAGAACGAAACGGGATAAGACATTTAACCGTAAGAGATTTTCTGCTGCAGACATAAAAGAATTTCCTTTTCTCTTTCCTCTTCATCCCCAGCGGTCTGCTTGATTTCGGCGTCTTTTCGGCGGGGTCCCCTGGGACCTTCGGCGGTTAAATTTTCTTCATCCAGCCGGTTACCTATATTCGCAGGAGCAGGTCATCCGGTCTCAGCCGAAAAAACGCGACCGGAATTTAAAAAAAACACAACAATCAATTCAAAAAACTCTCTATAATAAGGGTGGGTGTTAATCAGTATCGTGGATGCTGGTTTCTTACCGGTGGAAACGATTACAATTATGAAAGGATGGAAATCAAAATGTTTGAAAAAAAGAAAAGAGCGTCATTTCCCAGAAAAAGAGGAATAATCGCGGCGCTGTTCCTGCTTCTCGCGGGTCTGGCATTCCAGGCCAATGCACAGGACTGGATGGACACGTCAAAATCCGCTTCCGAACGGGCTGACCTTCTGCTGTTGGTCATGACGACGGACCAGAAGGTCTTGCTGTGCCACGGAAGCAGCGGGAGTTATACCGGGAACGTACCCGGAATAAGCAGTCTCTTCATTCCCGCCCTGCACTTATCAGACGGTCCCCAGGGGGCCCGTGTCGGGAGTGCGGGAACCGTAACCTGTTTTGCCGCTCCCATCACATTGGCCAGTACATGGGATGTGGAGCTTGCCCGGATTTTCGGCCAGGCCTACGGTGCGGAACAGAAAGGCAAAGGCACGAACATCACCCTGGCGCCCATGATGAACATGGCGCGGATTCCCCAGGGGGGCCGGAACTGGGAAGGGTACGGTGAAGATCCCTTTCTTTCCGGGAAAATGGCGGCGGCGGAAGTCATCGGCATCCAGGGCAATGGGATCCTGGCCTGCGCCAAGCATCATATAGGCAACGAGCAGGAGACGAACAGGACTTCGTGCAGTTCCGAAATCGACGACCGCACGTTGCATGAAATCTATCTCAGGCCTTTCCAGGACTGCGTGGATGCGGAGGTCGGCTCCCTGATGGGCGCCTATAACCGCCTGAACGGGACGTATGCCTGTGAAAACGCCTACGCCATGAACACGGTCCTGTTCGATCAGCTACGATACACCGGCTTTGTCATGTCAGACTGGGGCGCCACCCACAGCACTGTGGCCTCGGCAAACAATGGGTTGAGCATGGAAATGCCGGGCAGCACTTATTTCGGTAGTTCGCTCACCAATGCGGTGAATAACGGCCAGGTATCCATGGCCCGGCTGAACCAGATGGTCAAGCGGATACTGGTCCCCATGTTCCGGGCCGGCCTGTTTG
>JAFGKU010000120.1 GCA_016928415.1 Spirochaetales bacterium | reverse complement strand
TTTATGAGGCAGGTTTTATCACACTCCGGTTGGGGGGCTGCAAATAGAGTCAAACCAACTCCCATTAATATCGACAATATTACTAATACTTTTTTCATGGGTTACCTGCCTTTAATTTAAGTTCTATGCAATAATTTAATTTTCCGATAACAACGCTTCCTATAATTTATTTTATCTTTTCTTTCTGGTTCCACTATCCTTCATTTCCATAAACATTAGGTCCAATGCCTATACTTTTCAAAGGTAACTTTCATATAAAAAAAGGTAACAAATATTACCCGACCAAATCGTATAAAAATAGACTGCTCAGTCAAAAAGCGATGCCCCCAATAGGGACTCCGCCAATCAATTCGGCATATAAATTTTCCGCTTTGTATCTTCCTTTAATCTATTTGAATAAAAATCCTGATCTTCATTATTTTCTGAGTTCTTTAAAGATGCGGCGTATAGAGTACTCACATAATTTTGAAAATTGAATAATGTTCTGACATCATCTCTATGAACTTTTTCATTAATCCAGGATTCTGTTACGACAGGACAATCTTGGCGATCTTTGCGGGCTTTGCGAGAAATATTCTTCTTCTCTTTCAGCGATTTGGTGTCCAGTGCAGATTTAAAAAAGGGCCGCCTGTTTAAGACGGCCCATGCGGAATAAAAGAAAAAATATCAAAGCACTTTCCCTGCAAAGGCTTTGTTTACATCTGGAATTCCATGTAATTGATATTGAATAAACTGCCGTCCATGACAACCTTGATGACGTGTGAACCGGCGGAGAGGGGAATACTTCCGGCTATATTGGTCCATGTCTGCCAGCCGCCGGTGGACGGTATGGCGATGGTACCGGTGGCATTAACCCCGTCAATCTCCATATGACACGAAGAGCTGCCGCTTGGCTGCCTGGCCACATTCATAATATAGGTATAGGTTCCGGAAGACATGACCACGACGTTATAGGAAAGCCATTCACCCGTATCTATCCAGCCCACATTGTAGCCGCCAAGGGAGCATGCTTCCAGATCCACATCGTCCGTTCTGTACGCGCCTCCCGCATTACCTGTCGTTTTGTCGTAATACCCGTCGTATTCCTCGGCCTCTACTTTCCCGGGAATGGTTTTACCGGCCGGGAGAGGCAATGTCCAGAATGTGTTGCTTGCCGAAGCGAGCATGGCGTGCACCTCAAACATGTATTCCCTGTTCGGTTTGAGCCCGGTTATGGCTGCATAGTAATCCCCTGCACGCAACGGGAAAGTCGTGGTTTGAAACGCGACTATCACTTCCGTCGGTGCGGCGATTTCCCAGTACCGGATGGTAACGTACGCATCCGGAGCGCCCATTGGCGGTTCTTCACCGATCAGTTCAAGATCGACCCTGCCGCCTATCCTGGCGCTGGTGGCCGTTATCTGTGTGGCAGGCGGGGCTGTCACCGTCACCTTGTAGTACCCGGTCGGCGTTGATGTCGGCGTCGGCGTGGGTGTGGGCGTGTAGCCCTGGATGGCAAGTTCCTCTACGAAAGTACCGTGCGTATAGAGCCGGAACGCGGCTGTCCCCGTGATTTTCGGCAGGGTGTAGGTATGTGAGAATTCGGTGATTATCGTGTACGCGGCACCCGTGAATGCCTCGATATTTATATCAGCCCCGTACATTGTACCTGTGCCGATCATGACCTCTCCCCAGTCCACGATCCGGAAACCGGATGTCGGCAGAGTCAGATCGACCCTGACCGTCGTGACATCTGAAAGGGTATAAGTAATTGCAACCTCGTTCGGCGAAAGTACATAGGGCACCCAGTCTTCAGGGGGAGTTGAAGTAGGCGTAGGGGTAGTTGTCGGGGTGTACGTACACGGCTGGATTACGATTTCCTTGACCAGGGCACCGTAACTGTAGACCCTGAAAGTACCTGAGTCACCGCATTGCAGGGCCGGTATTGAATAGCTGTGTGAAAGGGTGGTGACAACCTGGGCGGAGGCACCCGTGTATTTTTCGGCATTGATATTAACGGTATACGGCGTGCCCATTCCGGTGGCGATTGTTCCCCAGTCGGTTATCCTGTATCCGGCGTCAGGGAACGCTACGGATACCGTTACCTCGGTGGTATCGCTGAAACCATAGGAAATGCTGACCTGGCCCGCCGTGAGTGTATACGGGATCCATTCAACGACATCACTGAATGTACACGAATCGATGTTGAACATCCCGTTATCGAACACCGTTTTGATACGATGGTTTTCTATGGGCAGATAAAGCCCGGGGACTTTCACCGATGCCCATGTCTGCCAGCCGCCCGTTGCCGGTACGGGAATGGGACCGGTAATATTTATATCGTCTATTTCAAGATGAAAGGATGAGGTTCCGTCCAAAGCCGCCACCCTGGCCTCGAAATTCGCACGTCTGAGTGTGGGTTCAATTCTGGTGTCGTATTCAAGCCATTCCGCATCATCGATCCATCCTACGTTGTATCCGCCTTCGCTGCAGGCTTCAATGTCAACATCGTCATTCCTGTATGCTCCCCCGGCATTCCCGGCCGTCATATCCATATAACGGTCGTAGTCTTCAGACTCAATCGTTCCCGGCAAAATACTGACGGGTGTGGGCATTGTTCCGGGAGTTGTCGGCGTCGGAATCTGTGTCGGTCCCATTACCGTCGAACAACTCAAAGTGTATTCACCGCTTCCCGAAACACAGTAGACCCTGAAGTAGGTGGTCACACCCATCGGGATATAGTCAAGCACTTCCCCTGCAGGATTCAAGGAGCAGGCGCTGTATGACGTTAAGGTTGGCACACCGTCTGATTTTATATAAAGGTCAAAATTATTATTTCCGCAATCCAGCTTAAGGGTTTTTAGAAAACAATCGGTCGGTAATATGACCATATATGTCCGGGAAGTTCCGGGACCGCTTAAACTGTCTGTTACAGAGCCGCCGTAATACGGTTCATAATCCGGTCCCGTAGGTGTGGGTGAAGGCGTGGGTGTGGATGTATACACGAATTCGGTGGGGGTAAGCGTGGGAGTGGGACTCGGTGAACCGTCTGTCAAATCAAACCTGGCATATACGATTTTATCCGCATCCATCGTGATCGTATAAATTCCGTTAGAACCACTCTCAACCGGATCTCCCGTGAATCCCGCAAAATACGGATGGGGACAATCACAGGGCGTGGGTGTGGGAAGTGCAATCCTGATTTCCACAACCGCCCCTTCAGGATACCAATGATCCTCAACCTGGTCTCCGAGTAATCCGGGGGGATTCAGCGATACAATAGCCTGGTTTGCCGCAAGTCCTTCCTTTATGAGGGTCAGCTTCTTATAGGCAGCAGTTTGCGTCAAACGGACCCAGTTAATATTGAAATCCGAACCGTCCATTACAACCTTCATGGCCCGAACCCCGTATCCGATTTCAATTCCCGGTCTTTCAATGGTGACCCAGTTCTGCCATCCGCCCGTCGAGGGAACGGTCATGGGTCCGGTTCCGTCCTGATTCAGTCCTTCAATATGCATTGAGGAATCTCCTGAAGGCTGTCTGGCTACCCTCACCTCAATATCGTAAATACCGGGACTTTTTGACAGAAGGTTGTAACTCAACCACTCGCCTGCAACAATCCATCCGACATTGGAACCGCCTTCGGAGCAGGGTTCCACATCGACATCCGGACAAAATGGAATACTCACGCTTCCGGCATTGCCTGCTGTCGTATCATAACCTTGCCAGGGCTGTTCGGCCTCGACCGTGCCGGGAATGATATGATACGGTATCCCTATTGTAGGCGTCGCTGTTCTTGTAGGTGTGGGCGTGGGGTTTACCGTCTGTCCAAAGACCAAAACCGGTATTATTGCCAATAAAAGAACAAGGCAAAATACTTTTTTAAACATGTCAACCTCCGTTTTTATAAAATATGCTTCACACTTTTCTCATCCGCGATCATATTTGCTTCAGGCTTTCTCATCTATCAGATAAAAAACATAAATACTGATCGCGAATTGCCCCCAATTTTTTAAATATTATCACATTTATTTTGGCGTGAAAATAACCCGGTAGAAGTATTTTTACTACTACTTTAGTGTAATTTCACCCTGAATGCTTCTTGAATCTTTTATTGAACAGAGAAATAATGAGATTAATGATGAAAAAAACGCTTGCCACTTTCATTTTTTTATTAACCAGTTTCTTTTCAGCAGCAAGGGATTTCAAGGAACCGCCGGCAGTTTTTGACCCCCTTTCCTACCAAAGGGAAGACGCATTTCTGTTAAATTACGGCTACGGGGATATAAAAATTAATATTCATTCATTCAAAGGCAGTGAATACGACAATTCTGATATCCGGGCATTATGCGCTTTCAACCTCGTTTCCCTGGAATCTCTCTTTGCCATAAACCTTTATTGGAGCGTATACCTTCTTATCGGCCCCGTTGCACCAAGTGAAACCCCGGCTACCATCGCCGCTTTCTGGATGAATGCCGCCCAGTATGAATACGGTTTGACAGCCGCCTTCAATCTTGCCGGTATGCATATTCTGCTGGAATATTCACGAACGAGCCAGCATCCCGTTGCCGGCAGGGAGATGTATTATTCGGAGGTTACGACGGATGTCCTCAAGACGGGGGTTGTTGTTCCTCCCATTAAATGGCAGGAATTCAGCGTTCAAACGTATTTCCGTACAGGTTATGTGGACCTTTTAGATTTCTGGCAGAGTTCCGTCCCTAAACCCCGTGCCCTTTGGATTTTTTCTCCCTCCGTTTCGGCCTATTATTCCATAAATGAATTTGTTTCAGTCTTCTTCCAATGCGAACCTGACCTGCTTATCCTGCGGCAGGGAGGAACGGATATTGACCTTGTTACTGAAACAGGTTTTGAATTCGGTTCCGGAAGTACAAAGCTCCGTCTCTACCTGGAATACTTCCATACCGGGGATACCGAAGAAGTACTGGGGATAGTCTGGCCGACCGATTTCCTGGGGTGGGGAGTTCATTTTTATACAATCGGTCTGAATTAAATAATCCGGATTTTCGCGATGCCTATTTACCCATTCGTCCATTTTTTTTAAATTCGAAACGAGGCATTAAAAAAGTATGGGGGAAACGGCCATGAAATCTGATTATATCAATGAACTGGATAAATCGGAAAGCCCCTATCTACGTCAGCACGCACAGAATCCCGTGGCATGGAAAACCTGGAAAAAGGGTACCTTCTCGATTGCCAGGGAAAAAAACCTTCCCGTACTGGTTTCCATAGGCTATTCCACCTGCCATTGGTGCCATGTAATGGCCCACGAAGTCTTTGAAGACAGGGAATCAGCTGAATTGATGAACAATAACCTTATATCCGTCAAGGTGGACAGGGAGGAACATCCCGAGGTGGATGAAATGTACATGGAAGTCTGCCGGATCTTTAACGGCGAATGCGGATGGCCGCTCAATGTATTCTGCAATGCAGACGGTATACCTTTTTACATCTGCTCCTATGTTCCCAGGTCAAAATGGAAAGTACTTATTGTTGAATTGAGCAAATTATGGAACGAAAAAAAGGACAAGGTACTGGAATTTACGGAAACAATGAAAACCGAATTGAACAGCTCCCTTGCCGAACCGGCCCCCATCCCTGAAATCGATTCCCTCGTTGAAGGGCTGTATAAACAACTTAACGGCTTATACGATTCCCAAAATCCCGATTTTTCATCACCGGACACTCCGGCAAGATTCCCTTTCCATTCCCTGTTTTATTTCCTTTTGACACGGAAAGAACTGCCGTCGGATATTGCCCTGAAATTCCAGTCCATTCTGGAGACGATCCAGGATTCCGGCCTTTATGACCGTGTGGGAGGAGGATTTCACCGGTACACGGTGGACAGGCAATGGAGGGTACCTCATTTTGAAAAAATGCTGTACGACAATGCCCAGATGATAACCACTTACGCTCTCGCCGGCAGCCGTTTCGACCGGCCGGATTTCATCAGCACGGCAGAGAGAACGGCGGAATTCCTGCTCCGCGATATGGTTTGGTATAAAGGGAGCGATTTTTCAGGCTTTATGTCAGCCATTGATGCTGACGATCCCAGAGGAGAAGGTTCTTTCTACAGGGTAACGCGTGAAGACCTGGTGGAAGCCATAGGAATAAAACAGGGGTTGGAACTTGCCGGTCTCTGGGATATCGAAGAAGCGGATGTTCCGCAGAACCACGTGAACCCGTCAGCAATCCCGTTCCCTCGCGGTTCGAAGGCGTTTAGCCGGCTGTCCATGAACAAGAAAATGAAAATGCGTCTTGATTGGGAGAAGGTGTATAACCTGCTGCTGTCCAAGAGGAAAAAAAGACCGGAACCGTCCAGGGACAATAAAATAATAACAAGCTGGAATGCCCTGGCGGCCATGGCATTCACCATCTTATACGCCAATACGGGCAAACGAGTATGGAAAAAAACGGCGGGAAGAACACTGCAGATGCTGACAAACCGCATAAAAGAAAATTGTGTGGAACGTCTACCAGGCATAAGGGGCCATCTGACCGACTATGGACACCTGGCGCTCGCCATATTTACGGGATGGGAAGTTTTTCACGAAAAGGCATACTTGACGGCAGCGAATAAAATCGTAAAAATCGCATTGAATTTATTCAGCGGCGAAAACGGGGAATTATACAGCTCGGACCCGGAGGAACCCCTGTTCACGAGGTTCGAGGAAAAAACGGACCAGACAATGCCGTCCGGAGCCCACAGCCTGTTATTGACAATGGTCCGGCTCAGGTCTGTCGGGGGGGACAAGGGTGAACTCCCTCCCATCGATCCGTATATAAAAAGAAAAGCGGGAATTCTCAAACAATACACAATAGCCGCACCCTACCTGCTGGCAGCCATATTGGAATACCAGACAGGCCCCAAGACACTCTCCTTACCGGTTCTCTATAAAATGGAGCTGGTATCCCACCTGTTAAAATGGGCCGGCACGGAAATCCGGATCATACCCCCGGATACCCTTGAACACGCCTTCTCGTACTGCGAAAAAGACCATTGCATCGTCCAGCCCGCCTACCCGGAGGACATAGAAAAAATATTGCATTTGCATTTACTGTACCAATGAAAAATAAGATTATTTATAACTGCTTATACCGGAAACAACTCACCAGGTGATCATTCACAAGGCCGATGGCCTGCATGTGGGCATATATCGTCGTCGAGCCGACAAAACGGAATCCCCTCTGCTTTAAATCCCTGCTGATTTTATCTGAAAGCTCAGTACTTACCGGTATCTGATCCATGCTTTTCCATTTATTCCTGATGGGTTTATTTTTCACGAAATTCCAGATATAGGCATCAAAGGAGTTGAATTCCTTTTGCACCGCCATAAAAGCCTGCGCATTGCCGATGGCGGCCTCTATTTTTCTCCTGTTCCTTATGATGCCCGCATTTTCCAGCAGTTCCCGCACCCTGGCGTCCCCGTATTTTGCGATTTTCCTGTAATCGAACCTGTCGAAAGCCCTGCGCATATTCTCCCTCTTCTTAAGCACAATGGACCAGCTCAACCCGGCCTGCATGCATTCTAAAAGGAGAAATTCAAAATGTTTTTTTTCATCATGAACGGGGGTTCCCCATTCCTCATCATGGTACTTGATCATCAGGGAATCACCCGTTCCCCAGGGACAACGTTTCATACGGGGAGAATAAAACATACCGTAAATTAGTTCAAGCATCGAAATTTTAAAATTTTAGAAAATGCAATGTCACCTTCCGAATAATAAAACACTCCTATAAAACAGGAAGGGAAAATAAATGACGAATAATATACCCCATCAAACCGATACGATCAGCCTATTATTTCCGGACGCAAGCCGCCGGAACTGTTATGACCTGAACACACGGACGTTCAATGACCTGGAGCTTGCTATCCTGTTTCAACACGTTACGCCGCCGCATTTAACCAAACAATACGGGTGTGATCCCGTAAAGGACACCGTTTTAAAGCAATGCCTCGATCCGGATACCATAGCCTACAGGCAGGAAATTTTTTCCGTACTGCTTGATTACCCGGAGCTGCTTTCCGCGTTTGAAAGGCTGCTTCCCATCATCAATGCGCTTAATTTTTACACAGCCATCCGGTACAGCGGCCAGACAAGCCTGTTCATCCTGGTTTCGCGCATCGGAGAGTTGGAAACCTTTCTTAAATGCGTGGACACGCTCATGGAGGGCTTCAATACCATCCTGGAAGCCACCGGCCAAAACATGCTTCCGGCTCGGGGACTTCAAAAACTGCATGAATATATGCTGACGACCTATACCGACGAAAATTTTGCCCATTTGCGAAAGCACCTGCCGGAGATCGCCGCCAGGGCCAGGGCAATCCGGTCCGTTTCCATCGGCATTAACTTAAGCGACGCCATGCGTCCCGTGGAGGCAACCATCACTTCCATCGACAGCCGGAGCTACTCAGGTAAATCACAAACCCTGTTTGATAAACTGTTCCCGGAATCAAAGGACGGCTTTTCCGGGCTGACCCCCATACGCTCGGTATACACGGACCCATCCTCCTACCAGGAGACAAAGGCTTATAAAACGGGGATAGAAAATCCCCTGTTCAATGCATTGTTCAACGACCTTTCGGAATTGCTGGAAAAACTGTGCGGCCCGATTATCAAGTCGGTCAGCCGGTACATGAAAATAAAGACTTCTCTGTTCAGCAACATCCTCAGGGATATAATTTTTTACATCCAGGGCACGAAATTTCTCCTCTCCGTCAAGGAGAAAGGCATGCCCCTATGCCGGCCGGAAATTGCTCCCATGGACGAACGGATAACGGAAATCGAGGAAGGATATAATGTAAACCTGTTTATACAGATGCTTGCCAGGAAGGACGGAAAGGAAATCAGGGATGTCCTGGTCACAAACAGAATCGCCTTAAACGACGAAGGAAGAATCGCCCTGCTGACCGGACCGAACCAGGGAGGGAAAACAGTGTATACCCAGGCAACAGGCATAGCCCAGGTACTCTTTCAGGCCGGATTTTTCCTCCCCGGCACAGAAGCTCGCATCAGCCCGGCTGATGCCGTCCTTACCCATTTCCAGATTGACGAACATATCTGTGACGAAACAGGGCGGTTTGCCGATGAAGCCAAACGCCTCCACGAAAACCTGAAACAGGCCACTTCCCGGACCCTTCTGCTCATGAACGAATCGTTTGCCAGTACAAACTACGATGAAAGCCTTGAGATTGCCGGTAATGTATTGAAAATCCTGAGATTAATGGGGTTAAGGGTGATTTTCTCAACGCATTTCCATACGCTGGCCGGTCAAACCGGGGAAATCAACAAAACATCCGGGGGCAAAAGCAAACTGATCAGCCTGGTATCGATGATCGTCAAACCTGAAAAACACGGCGAACCCATGCTGAGGACCTTTAAAATCATGCCGGGCCCGCCCATGGGTAAAAGTTACGCCGGGGAAATCGCGGAAAAATACGGCATCGGTTATTCGCAATTACTCGGTCTGGTGAAAAACAAAACATAGACAGGGAACCTGCACGGTAAAGCCGGCCTACCCGTTTAGCAGCTCTATAATTTCCCTGTTCTTACGAAGCCGAGCCAGCGCCGTTGCCGTCTTGCCGTTCCTGTCCTTTACATCTTTTTTCGCCCCGTTTTTTAACAGGAGGGCAACGGCATCGACATGCGTATTCTCCACCGCCCAATGAAGAAGGGTCCGCCCCATGGCATCCGTTTCATTGATATCTATCCCGTCCACTATCATTTGCTCCAAAACGCTGATTTGTCCGCTCTGCGCTACGGAATCGAAGGTCGTATACAGGTTGATGCGTTCCACCATACCTTCGTTATTGGAAGGCCGTATCCGGCCCAGGTCATCCTTCACCATGGGTATAAGCTCCTTTTTAAGGTTTTCCCTCGCCCTTTGCAGCCGTTTTTTAACGGTATCCAGTTTAACTTTAAGGAAATCGGCGACTTCCTGCTGGGAGTAACCATCGATATAGTATAACACGACCGGAATCCTCTGCCCCTCGGGCAGATTACCTATGGCAGACCGGATTTGCTTCCGGCCTTCGTTTTTTTCAAACACCTCGGCGGGCTGAGCGGTATCATCATCAAAATCATCCATATGCCCGTATGCGGAAACCCGGTCAGCTCTTTTAAAAGCCCTGATGCATTCCCTCCTGGCAATCTGCCGTATCCATGAAGGGAAAGCGGCCGGGTTCCTCAAATTTTCAATTTTATTATAGGCAATGATAAACACTTCCTGTGTTATATCCTGTGCGAGCCCGTTTTCTTTCGTCAGGGCAAAGACATACCCGAAAACCATGTCCTGATACTTTTTAACCATGGTCTCAAAGGCCTTCTTGACAGGCGCGCGGTTGTGCTTCTCGCTAACGGCGGCATTTATTAGTGACGTCAATTCATCCATATGTCTATTATACATGAGAATTTTCATCTGAAAAAGGTGACATTTTAGACGGTTTTTCAGGCTTTCCGTGAATCACTTTTACATTTAATGATATCAGAAACGTTGACTAAGAAAGTTTTCGCTTAACCTGCGAACCCTGGTCCGAGCGAAGCGAAGGATTGGCGCGGGTTTTGCGTCAAAGATTTAAAAACCGTGTCTAAGGGGTGAGTCAGGTTAAAGCAGGAATTTAGCTAGAACTTCCATTTGAAATTTATAGATTTAAGATAATCGAGAAACTCCTTGTCTTCAAGGGCAATCCGTTTTTGGAAGATGTTTGAAAATTTTCTCAATGTCCATTTTTCACCTTCGTAAGACAGTTTGACAAGTGAACCCATATTTTTTATCCAACGATCATTCAATAAGGACCTGTTATTGGCATAACAGAACCAGAACAGGAATTGAAAATCCGTAAGTTTTTTAGAATAACTGAAATTCTTTTTCTTCACTTCATAAACCGCATCAAATACGGTATCAGGCAGATTTTTTATATAAACAAGCTCATCGGCTTCATTGATGTAATAGCACGAATACTTCTGGAACAGCCCCAACTCCGGATGTATGTCGAACTGCGAAGCCCCCTCGTACCGGATCAGATAGGTTTGGGGAATTTTCTCTGATTTTTCGACAATCATTTCCAGGTAGTTGACGGACCCCAATTCCAGTATCCTGTCGGGAAGTATTTTGACGATCAAAAACCCGTAGTAATCCAGTCCCTTGTAACCGACGAGTATTTCATCCCCCAATTTCCCGTCAAGGTTATGCGAATAAACAACCGGGTCCCTGTTTTTTTCATACCAGGTATAGCCCTTTTTCCAAACCATGGGGTACAGGATAAATGATGTGGTGGCTGAAGCCATAGACAATTTCCATCCGGCACCGTTCATTTCGTACAGCGTATAAACGGGAATGGCAATGAGTTTATTCAATAAATAATTATTGCGATTTTTCGGGTCTTTTTCACCGGATTCAAAAATCACGAACAATTCCAATGCGCCATCGCCGTCAAAATCGGATACGGCAAATGCCATGGCTTCGGGGCCCAGGTCTTCCAGGGTATATTCTTCAAGAACGGCCAGGTTATCCGGAATTTCCTCCAGGGCCTGTCTGCTTATATTATGGGCAATTACGGCAGAGGGCAATTCTTCCTTTTCGGAAAAAATCCGGCTTATCGATTCATTATCTTCATTCTCGCCCTTGCAACCCGAGAAAATAACAGCTGTGAAGACCAGGAGAATCAGGGAAAAAATCCAAAATCCGGTCGATTTACTCCTCATTTCAACGGGGAGTATACTAAATTACAATTATCAATGCAATGACCTTCAGGAATTCAAAGAATTTTAATCTAATGGGCGAAGACAGAGCGCAGCGAAGAAAGGCCGGAATTCCTGTGCAGCCCGGGAAATAGCCCGGATTGGTATGATGAAAAAACTCAATGACTGTACATATCCTCGAAGTTTTATTAATATCGGCCATTGGAGGGGCGTTATGATAAAAAGACTGGGTATAGATATAGGCTCACAATTCTTTAGCTGTGTCACCATGGAAGACGGAAGGGTAACTTCCGCCCATTACAGGGAACATAAGGGGGATATTTCCAAAACACTGGACAGTCTTCGGGAAAAAATCGATTATCACGCTTTCGACAGGATTGGCGTGACCGGCCACCGGCAAAACAGGGGTAACTCGATCATTGACAACAGGCTTGCCGTCATACATGGCATTCATCACCTGCTCCCTGAAAGCAGAAACATATTCTGGATAGGCGGCCAGACCTTCATGCTCGTTTTTTTCGATGAACGGGGAAGATACACCGAGCACACCTCTAATCCGCCCTGCGCCTCCGGTACAGGCTCCTTCATTGACCAGCAGGCCGAGCGGTTGAAGCTCACGATTAATGAATTCACAACCGTTGCCGAAAAGTACACGGGTCCCGTGCCTGAAATTGCCACCCGCTGCGCCGTTTACGCTAAAAGCGACATAATCCACAGTATGCAGAAGGGCTATACGGTGGATGCCGTGTGTAAAGGTATCTGTGAAAGCATAGCACGAAACATTCTCGATTCACTGGTAAGGGGCCGGGCCCTTTCGGCACCTGTAGGAATCACAGGCGGTGTCTCTTTAAACAGCACGATCGTTTCTTCCATCGGGAAAATGACCGGTGTTGAAGTTAAAGTACCCCAATACTCCCATCTGGGCGGGGCCGTCGGGGCAGCCCTTCTGGCGGAAGACAATGCCTTTGATTTTTCCTCCCTGAAAGCCGGCAACGAGGCTGCCAGGAAAACAAGGGAAGCGTTGATCCTGTCACTCAGTTCGTATCCCGACTTTTCAGCCCTCCCGACAAGACTGGAAGACGGCGTGGAAATCCATCTGCTCCCGGAGGCGGAAAAGGATAACAATAATTATTTTTTCGGACTGGATATCGGTTCCACCAGTACGAAAGCCTGCGTAATGGATGAAAACGACACAATTATAGCAGGATTTTATACAAGAACGGAGGGAAATCCCGTGGAAGCAGTCAAGCGGATTTTACATTCAGCCAATAAATACCTGCCCTCCTTTAAAACCGCTATAAAAGGCGCGGCAACAACGGGGTCGGGCCGGAACATGATCCGTGACCTGTTTCTTGCCGATATGGCCATCAATGAAATATCCGCGCATGCACTCGCCGCGGTAAAGCTGTCTCCGGAGGCAGACACGATCATCGAGATCGGGGGACAGGATTCCAAATTGACCCTGCTGCAGGACAGGGAAGTGTGTTTCAGCCAGATGAATTATGTATGCGCCGCCGGTACGGGAAGTTTCATAGAGGAACAGGCCCGCAGGCTGGGAATTGGCCTGGAGGAATTTTCAGATACTGCCCTCGGCGCCGTCCCCCCCTACTCCAGTGACAGGTGCACCGTTTACATGGAGCGGGATTTAGGTTTTCTCCTGTCCGAAGGCTGGTCCAAAGAAACGGTTGCCGCCGCCGTCATCTACTCGGTAAGGGATAATTACCTGGCCAAGGTGGTGAATAAAACCCCTTTGGGGCGGCACATCGTCTTCCAGGGCGCCACTGCGAGGAACAAGGCCCTGGTGGCGGCTTTCGAAAACTATACGGGAAAGCCCATTCACGTTTCGCCCTTCTGCCACCTGACAGGGGCGTACGGGGCGGCCATAGCCTGCAGACAACGGGGCATAACAGCAACCCTTTTCATGACAGGTTTTTCCAGCTTCGAAGTCAGGGAAGAAACCTGCAGGCTCTGCACGAATCAGTGTCTTCTTACCGTGGCCCATGCAGGGGACCGGATTTCCGCATTCGGCATGAAATGCGGCCGGGAATATACCGACAGGAAGCGGAAGGGAAAAGTGGCCAGGGTATTGGCAGCCGGGAGATTCGAAAAAACATATACGTACGAAACGGATGCTAAAAGCAATGCATCGCAGAATGTTACCGCTCTTTTAATGGACACGCTTTACAACAGGGAGTATAACCTTCTCTGGGAAGCTTTCCTGAAAAATCTGGGCTGCGGTGTAAAACGGATTAAGAACACGCGTGAGGATTTGAAACGGGGCAAGGGATCGGTCAATTCGGACTTTTGCGCGCCGATCATTCTTTCCCACGGCGTAATGGAAAAGGCCAATTCCTCCTGCCGGAGCGGGGACTCTTTTTCCGGATCCTCCCCCGACTTCATCTTTTCACCCGCTGTGGAAAACAGCGAAGATTCAGACAGTGAGGAATTATTCAGCAAAAAAACGCATGATTCGTACCATTGCTATTACTCGCAATACCTGCCGACCATCACCGCCAACCTTACCGCGTTTTCCTTCGGCGACAAGCTCGCGGCCCCCTTTATCTCCCTCAATCCTTTTAATACTACAAAAATATCCGCATCGCTTTTCAAGGCGCTTGAAAACCGTCTGCCGGGATTAAACCAGGAAAAAACCGAAAAAGCTTTCATAGACGCCTACGACCTGTTTAATGATCGGTTACGGGAATACGCTTCCTTCAAACCGGAACAAACCAACGGGAAGATGACGATAGTGCTGGCGGGCCGTCCCTACGTCATCTTCGATCCCGTCATGAACCTGGGCATCCCGGACCGGCTCCAGGACATGGGCATAGACCTACTTTACATGGATGAACTGGACAAAAGCGGTTTTGAACCGGGAATAAGCCATAAATACCTGGATAAAATGCATTGGAAATACGGAAAGAAAATACTCACCGCGGCGGAAATTGTCGCCCGGAGCGACAACCTTTTTTTCGTATATCTGACATGCTTCCGCTGCAGTCCCGATTCTTTCATAACCGGCTACGTACGCGATATAATGGCGGCATACGGCAAACCGTTCCTTATACTTCAGCTGGATGAACACACCCAGGATACCGGGTACACGACGCGGCTCGAGGCGGCCGTTCATTCCTTTTCCAATGCGATGAAAAAAGCGGACGCGAAAAAATCAGGAACAGTGGAAAAACAATTTCCCAGGGATGATTCCCTGACTCCCGAAGAAACGGTTTTCGTTCCCCTGGTCAATCCCCTTGTAAGCCGTTTGTGGGCGGCATCGTTCAAAAAAGCCGGCTTTGATTCGCATGTGCTTGAATCGGACGAACGGGCCTTGAGCACCGGCTACCGGTATGCCAACGGCGGGGAATGCATGCCGGCCGTTGCCATCGCCGGCGGTGTCCTGAATGCCATAAAAGACAAAAACCTCCAGCCGGGGAAAACGTTTCTTTACCTGCCCACTGTCTGCATGGCCTGTAATTTTCCCCAGTTCCCGATCCTGGCTGATATGGTTTTTTCCGGGGCCGGGTTTCCCGAAATAAAAATAGGCCAGATCAATTCATTAAATCCGGGCGGCCGCCTGCCCGGCAACACGGAAATGAAAATTTTCGAGAGTTCGGTAATAGCCAGTACGGTCTATAAAATGTATTATCGCGTCCGGGCCTATGAACTGAACAAGGGCGAGGCTCAATCGGCATTAAAATTTGCCGGGAACAGGATGGAAAAAGCCATCCTTGACGGTGAAGACCTGAAGACCGTCTTCGAGGAAATCAGCAGCCGCTTCAAGGGAGTACCGCTTAAGCCGGATGGTTATAACAAACCGAGAATAGCCATACTCGGTGATTTATACTTGAAATACAATGACACGGTCAACCACGAACTTGCGGAATTGATTATCCGGCACGAATGCGAGGTGCTCCTGCCGTCATTCACCGAAATGACTTTCCATTTTTTTGACGTGGATTCCCGGATATCCCCAAATTATGCAAGGAAAATGAAACTTTTAAAAATATTTGAATCACGGTATGAATCAATGGCCCGCGATATAATTGGCCATTACCTGGAACCGGAATGGAAGGATTGCCTGAATGCCATGGAACGCTACCATATCTTTCACTATATCCCGGGAGAAACTTCCATCAATTCCGGACGCGCCCTCTATTCTCTATATAACAAACAGGTGGATGCGATCGTTCACGTGAACCCGATGTTCTGTTGTCCTGGCGTGGTGACGGCATCTTTGTTCAGAAAAATGCAGAAAGATTTCTCCATACCCATTATTGATCTTTTCTACGACGGAACCGCCGACCCCAATGCCGTCCTCATTCCCCAGCTGCACTACCTGAAGTCGGTCAAAGGACTTGATTGACCCCGGTTCTCCTTGACTCATTTACCGGGACATTTTATTATGTACGTGGACATTCAAGCATCATCAGAAACGGAGGCCGGCAATGAAGAAAACCGGTTTTGACAATGAAAAATATCTCGCGGAACAGAAAAACATGATCCTGGAACGTGTACATAGCTTCAACAATAAGCTTTACCTTGAATTCGGCGGCAAACTCATGTTCGATTACCATGCGGCCCGGGTGCTTCCGGGGTACGACCCTAATGTAAAAATGCGTCTTCTGCAGAACCTTTCCGATTCGGCGGACATCATCCTCTGCATCTTTGCCGGTGATATTGAAAGAAAAAAGGTGCGGGCGGATTTCGGCATAACCTATGACGCGGATGCGCTTAAAATCATCGACGATCTGAAGGACTGGGGAATCGCAATCCGCGCCGTTGTCATTACCCGCTTCGAAAACCAGCCAGGAGCCGTTATTTTCAAGAACAAGCTGGAAAGGCGCGGAATCAGGGTTTACACCCACCGGTACACCCGCGGGTATCCAACTGACGTGGACCTGGTGGTAAGCAAAGACGGCTACGGCGCCAACGAATACATCGAAACGGAAAATCCTCTGGTCGTCGTGACCGGTCCTGGCCCGGGAAGCGGGAAAATGGCCACCTGCCTTTCCCAAGTGTACCACGAACATGTGAAAGGCATTGAAAGCGGGTACGCAAAATTCGAAACCTTCCCTATATGGAATATCCCCCTGAAGCACCCCGTGAATATCGCTTACGAGGCCGCGACCGCTGACATTGGCGATTTCAACCTGATAGACCCTTTCCACCATGATGCGTATGGAAAAGTGGCTATTAATTACAACAGGGACGTAGAGACCTATCCTGTTTTAAAAAGGATCCTCGAGAAAATCGGGGGAACGGCACAGATTTATAAATCGCCGACAGAAATGGGCGTCAATTGCGCTGGAAGCGGTATCTTGGATAATGCCGCCGTGTGTGAAGCCGGGCGGCAGGAAATTATCCGGCGGTATTTCCGGTACTCCTGCGAATACGTACTTGGGTTTGCCTCTAGTGAAACGGTTCAACGGGCGGAACTCCTGATGGATGAGCTTTCCCTGAAGCCGGAAGACCGGACCGTCGTTATTCCGGCGCGTAATGCCGCAACCGAAGCACAGGAAAAGGGCAAGGGTAACAAGGGGATTTACTGCGGGGCAGCGCTGGAGCTTGAAGACGGAACAATCATTACGGGGAAAAATTCACCCATGTTTCATGCCACATCAAGTGTCATCATCAACACTATAAAAAAGCTTTCAGGGATTCCGGAAAGTATTCACCTGCTCCCGCCACAAATCGTTGAATCTATCCGCAGCCTGAAGGGGGGCGTTTTGGGGGCTAAATCACTCAGCCTGGACCTTGAGGAAACATTGATTGCCCTTTCCATCAGTGCCACAACGAATCCCGCGGCGCACGCGGCAATGGGGGAACTGAAGAAACTCGCAAACTGCGAAATGCACATGACTCACATCCCGACACCGGGGGACGAAGCGGGCCTGCGGAAACTCGGCATCAACCTGACGGCCGATCCCAACTTTTCCTCCAATTATCTTTTTATCTCATAGGAACCGCGGTTATTTCAGGAGGCGCTTTCACCGTTATCGTGATATATATAATTTACCTTAATCATGTAAAGCAGTTCTTCAGGCAGCGCGAATTCCGAGACCCTGCTTTCGATAAACTTAACTATGGCAAAAGCTGAATAGCCCCAAACCCTGGCAATATGGACTATGACAAAATCAATTTCGCGCTTATCGACATGCCTGTCAGCACTGATTATTTTCAGGAGCAGGGCCAGGACAATCCTTTGCTTTTTCCGGTTCTTGAACAATCCCTTTATCCTGTCTTCATCCATCTCAAACGGGTCCCGGTAAACATTTTTCTCGACTATTCTTCTTGCCTTCTTGACCTTTTCCTCCCACTCTTCCTTGAGTTCCGGCTCCGCCTCCTCCCAGGCGATTTCAACCAGGGCTTTAATGAGGGCAAGAATACCCTTTTCTTCAATTCGAATACGGTTATCCGCGTGCATTGCCGCCGTACCAAGCAGAAGCACATTTTCCAGTTCATCATCGGAAAATTTTAGCAGATCAAGCAAAATTGATTTCCTTTTCATGATGTCATTATAACACTTTTTATCCAAAATATGAATCAGAAAAAAAATCAATGCACCGCGATTTTGCCGCCGGTCTTGACAAATTCCGTCGAACTCAGGATACTTGTGTAAGAAACAGTTTTCATAAGTGCCTGTTAGTGAAAGGAGTACCTATTTATGGAAGAAAACAATAGATCACAATTTTTCAAGGTAAAAGGTGAAGAACTCTTAAAAAAGGTGAAAGAGCTTATCAACGAGGGCAATGCCCGAAGGATAATCATCAAGGATGCGGACGGTAAAACTTACCTGGAAATCCCCTTGACGGTGGGAGTTGTGGGTGCCGTACTGGCGCCGATTCTGGCTGCCGTAGGCGCACTCGCCGCTCTGGTAAGCCATTTTACCATTGAAATTGAGCGAAAAGACGATAAACCTGACACTCAGGAACCGGAAAACAAAGAGTGAACAACATTACGGAGGTGTCCATTGTCTGACATAAAAAAATTAAATCACGACGAAAAAGTCTTTCTGGCCGGATGTATAAAATACATGATCACGGTTGACGGAAAAATACAGGACGAAGAATTGACTGAAATCCCGGACCTGTTTCCCAATGTCCCCTTTGATGACTTTGAATCCTGTCTTAATGAATTCGAACTGAAGGTAAAAGACATGGATGATTTATGGGACATGGCCGAAGAAATCAAATTTGAAACTCCCAGGGACATTATTTTAAGATGTCTTTATGATGTGGCGCTTCTGGACGGCATGCCGGCCAAAGAAGAAATGAAATTTTTCAAAGAGCTCTCCAGGGTGTGGAAAGACAAGGAACTATTGTAGTAAAGGCTTAAGTCCCGGGAAAAATCTTTAAAAAGGAATCCAGGCGGCTGAGCATTTTTCTCAGATTTACCGCGTCATCTTTATAAAATTTTTCTTTTATTTTAAGTGATTGAAGTTTCGTCAATCCCGATAGAAGTGCGTCCAGGGCGGCCTTTACATCCAGGTCCGAATTCATTGAATGCAGAACATTTTTCTCCAGGGCGGCCAGGCTTTGAGCCGCTTCGGGATGAGAACCTTTTATTCCGGAGGCGGGTTTAGTCAATTCAGCAACAGTTCCCATGAAACGGGTATATTTCTTTTTTATACTATCTAACCGCTTTTCAGTATAGTTCAATTTTTTCCTGTAGTGCCTGTAGATGAGAAAAAACCTGACGAAAGCAGACGAATTCCCGTTATTCAAAAGGTGTTCCAGGTACACGATGTTTCCCAGCTTCTTGGACATCTTTTTTCCTTCATAGAAAAGATGCTCGCCGTGGAGCCAGTACCGGGCAAAACACTTACCGGATATCGATTCGATGATGGCCTTGTTGTAGTCATGGTGCATGTAGAGATTATCCGATCCGCCGCAGGCAATGTCAATGCGGTAGCCCAAATGCTCCGTGATTATGGCGGGGTCCTGGATATTCCATGCAGGCCTTCCCTTACCGAGGTCCGTCTCCCAGTACACATTCCCGTCATCCTTTTTATACCCGTGCCAGAGAATGAAGTCTCCCCGGTTCCATTGCTTATCCGGGTAGTTATCCCTGTAAAACCTTTTTTTCTTCTTCGGCCATTTTTTCGTGTCTATACCGAACAGGATACCGAAGTCTTTGAATTTTAACGGATCATAAAAAATATCCCCCTTGTACCAGTACGCATAACCGGCCTCAAGAAGTTTTTTTATAAGAATAACGGTCTGCCTGATGGTAGTGGATGCCCTCGGGATGCTGGCGGGAAGCTTTATATTCAGGGCAGACGTTTCCTCGTAAAACTTTAAGGCCATTGATTCAATCAGGTCCTTCAATGACATTTTTACCGCTTTTGCCTCCTTCAAACCCTTGTCCTCAATATCCGTAAAATTCATTACCCTTTTCACCTTGTATCCCAGGAACTCCAGGTACCTGACAAGAATATCTTCATAAAGAAAAGTGATATAATTCCCAATATGCGGTCTTCTATAAAGAGACGGTCCACAGGTAAAAATCCTGATACTTTTTCCGTCCATCGGTTTAAATTCCTCAATTTTCCTCGTCAGGGTGTTCTTTAAATGCAAAGTTGCAAAACCCGCCTGTTTCTGACTCATTTAATGTGACTCCTTAAAAGACAATCTATAAAAATTATCGTATATTGACAATAACGAACGCTTTAAGGTGCGTAATTTGTCCCGGTCATCTGTAATACCTAAAGGCAACTCTAAAAACCACCTTTTGGAACCGCTTGCCGAATCAAAATTCTTAAAAAACCGGGGTTTTTAGAGGTTGCCCAGGAAAAATCAATAATTTATAAAGGTGCCCTTAATCTTTTTTATAGTGAAAATTGAATTTAATAGGCAACGGTGGAAAATGCCCGAAGTTACTATACTTTCGGCAGCGAATACAGGATATTATAAATGATTTCAATAATTGTCTGTTTCTTGCCGCTTTTTTCTATTTTATTCATGTATTCCTGCATCTTCTCCGCTTCACCGGGATCTACCCAGAAAGCGCCGCATCCTTCGCAAAAATCAAGGACGATATCCGAGTATCCTATAAAATTGGTTTTGATCATGGCCTGATCGTCACAAAAGACGCATTTCAGAATTCCGTGGGTATCTTTATGCATGTGATGGTCAACCGATGAGAATTCAAGGTCTCCCGCCTTGTGCATGATGAGCTTGTTCAGGTCTCCCCTCTTGATCCAAAAACCTTTGCATTGGTCACAACTCAAAATCTCAACATCATTTGTCTTAACCGGCGTTAAAATTCCATTACAGATTTGACAGTTCATACGTTGCTCCTTAAGGTGATGAATGGGCTGCCTGCTTCATATTCGGCGCCACCTTAATCAATTGTATTGACTTTGTTGAATTTGTCAATCAATTGACCCTTGCCAGGTCATGAAATAAACTTCCCGAAAGCCTGTTCCAAATTGAAATTATATCCTTGTTTTTCAAACAAATACCTATTAAATTATATAACAGATGAAGATAAATTCATATTCATTCGGAGAAATTAACGTAAACGATAATGCGTACAGAAAGGATATCATTATATTCTCCAGTGAACAGGTTGAGGACTGGTGGCGGAATGAAAGCCACAAACTCTGCGCCGAGGATATTATAAAAGTGATAAAAAATAAGCCATCAGTTTTGATCGTGGGCACCGGCGCCTTTGGAATGATGACCATCCAGAAAGATGCCGAAGATGCCCTTCACAACGCGAATATAAGGCTCGTTTCCGGGACGACGGAAAAAGCCATTTTAGAGTATAATAAACTTGCCGCCACGGGTGAAAAAGTGGCTGGCGCGTTCCATCTTACCTGTTGATTAATCCATCAAGTATTATCAATTCAATTTGATCGTTTTAATGCTTTCCAGGAGGGCATTCCGGTATTGGGAAACCAGGTTCACCTCTCCGGCCGCTTCCGCGATGACAATTTCCCTGTCATAAATAATGATTGCCGTCAGGTAAATATAATTCTGGCTGCCGAAAGGGGCGCCCCATTCAAAGTAGGCACCGGATTTTGAGGCCGCCGAGAAAGTGTCTTCCTTGACAAGCATGTATCCCGAATCCTGCATGTGATTCTTGAGGGCCTCTTTCCAGAATAGAAGCTCCTTCTGCGGGTAATTTTTCACATACCTGATATTATACCTGACTCCTTCCGGACTGATGGCGCTGTATGCATTGCTGCCGCGGATTTCTGCAAAGCCTTCCGGTTTTTTAACATCGATTTTTGAACAGGAAAAAAACATGACAAGAGAGACAACCGACAAAAAGATCCTGACGCCGTTTTTCATTTACTCTCCCCCCTTCCCATCATCTTGTAAAGCCCCATCGTGTTTATCCAGTCAAAGGAGGAAGGAACATTGGACGGCAGGGCGCTCCTCTTGAACGAGAAGCTGATTTCGGCATACGTGTATTTCAGGTCGTTCTCCATTTTGAGCAGCCGGCCCTTCAGTTCTTCTATTTCCTCGAGCAGGGCCGTCACCTCGTTCTCGATATCGAGGGTTCCCTCCACATCCGCCTGGTTGATGAGCTTAAGCTCCCGGTTCAATACCTCCTCGCGGCTCTTGATGCCGGAACGGACACTCAATATGCTTTCCCGCAGGTCGGTTGTATCCTGCCGTATATCTTTTACCTCTTCCTGCAGACTTTCCATCAATGTTTTAAAGGCTTCCGTTTCAACGGCAGGAAACCGCACTACCAGGCTCGCAGGCGAGCGGACGGTGAAATAACCCTTTTCCGCTTCCACCCAGTCGACAATTTTGTCCTGCGTTGCATCCAGATTGAATACCACCAGCGTGATGTACAAATCCACTTTTTTATACTCGTCCGCCATAAGGGGACAAAATATAAAAATACAAATTATAATTGAAATAAAAATCAATCTCATTTAGGCTCCTCTCCGCTTCTACAGCCTTGCCTTATACTCTTCCAAAGCGGATTTTATTTTTTCCCATTTACCGTCGAATGTTTTCTGATCGGGAAACAATATTTCCATGACAAAGAGATAATCGCCAACCACCGTTACCCCGGCAAAATACTCAAACGGCGAGACGTCTTTACTCGTAAAAAGAATACCATTGATCTGTTCCGTATCGAATAATTCCGATTCCCTGTAAAATTTCCCAAGGTGATATTGCAGGGCTTTTTGCCAGAACTTCCCATCTCCTTCAGGCTTGTTCTCTACCGTACCTATCTTGATTCTGATACCGTCCGCGCTTTCCGCAAAGAAATATTTTTCCTTGTCGAAAACGGCAAAATCATCCGGAAGCTTGAAATCAACCGCCCCTTTAAGCGTCAGGATACTGGTATAGAAGGGATCAAGAGACTTTATCCAGGGGAACGGTATGGTCTCCTTCTGATCGCTCAAGTCCATATTGAGCCTCGGAACCAGTTCCACCGATATCCTGGAAAAGGATATAAGTTTACGGACAGTCTCCAGCGTGAGCTTGATCTCCTCGATTTCCTCGGTAAGCCGCCTTATTTCCTTCAGGATCCGCAACCTCTCCTTCACATCCTTCGTTCTCTCAAGGAGGTTGTACAGCCTTTCCCTCGTCCTGGCTGCGATATCAAGACGCTTGGAAAGGTCCTGGAAATATTCGGTAACGTCGAAAGTTCTTATGGATTTATACGACACTTCGCCGAGGGTCATCAATTGTTCAAAAATGGCATTGAAATTCTGCGCCGGCACCCGGATTATAATGTACCGGTCATAGGAAGATTCGACGTACCCTCCCGATTTATCCGCAATGGCCCCGATTTCCGCCATCCTATCCTTGACGTCCTCCACGATGAGCTTCAAGTCGCCGAAATAAACCTTCTTGCGCTCTTCCGGGCCTTCTTCACCGGCTTCCTTTTCTTCCGACTTTTTCTCGTCTTCACCAAATTCCTCATCAATCAAGTCTCTTTTACTGCTTTCCGTCTTGGACACAGGTTTGTCTTCCGAGTAATAATCCGACTCACCACTCGCATCAGGCTCTTCCTCGAAAAAACCGTAGGGAGAACCTTCACCGCAGGAAATGCAGAGGATCACTGCCAGCAATAAAATAACTGGTAAATATCTTTTTTTCATAGAGGCCCCTTTTAGGTAAGTTAATAATTAAACACTTTCTTCTTCAGCGGAGGAAAGGAGGCTCTTTATCTCCTCCTCGGATACCATGTTTTCCATATCAGGTCCAGCCGGCCGGGATTTTTGCAGCAAACCGCGTATCTTCGACAGGCTTTTTTCATGGGACTCTTTTATTCCCATGAATTTTTCCCTGTAACCGAGCAGTTCATCCGTTACGGGATAGCGGGTCTGCAGGATATCATCCAGCATAAGTACAAAATTGTTTTTGAGGCGTGAAAGGCTTTTCAGGTATGACTTTCTTTTAATCATCGTTTTGTGTTCAAAAAGCGATGCGTGCAACTGGTCTATGACCGAAGATATATGGATAATATCGGAACCGATTTTCTTGACAAAATACTGGGGATCAATATCCAGTTTTATGCCGTCGTGCAGGGCCTTTACCGAGAGAATGAGAAAAAAAATATCATCATCAAAACTTAAAACCCTTTTCATTCGTGTTATTTCCCTCTCCTTTAAAACACCTTATTTACAGTATATGCAAATAGAAGAATTTTGCCAAATCAATTTTGCCTTCGAAACTTTATAAATGCCTATTTTTTTAGTCGGCTTAAAAAGATATTTACTTGAGGGAGGGAGAAATAGAAGAGGGTGTCCCTGAAAACGGGGACACCCCTTTGAAGCCATTAATTTATTTCTATCCAGTTCAGGTTATAATTTTTACCTGTAAAATTTATACGTAACGTATGAGCACCAGCCGAGAATATTATATTAGCCACCATAATTGTTGTCCAATTTTGCCACGCGCCTGTTAATGGTACCGAAACAGAACTGGCGATCGTGGTACTGTCAAGTTGAATATCTAATGAATTGTATTGCAAATTCGTACAAGCCATACGCAGGTATATATTGTAGGTACCGCCGGTAGTGACATTAATATCATAGGAAAGCCAATCACCGATATCTATCCAACCCACATTATAGCCGCGTTCGCTACAGACTTCGATATCTACATCATCTGTCCTGTGACAACCTCCCGTATTTCCGGATGTTATATCGTAGGATCCGGTATAATCCTCAGCTTCAATTCTCGTACCGGGGACGGAAAAGATAATCGGCCCCACCGGGGTTGGACTCGGAGTGGGATTCGGTGTCATAATAACGGATTGAACAACTTCATAATAATAATCACAATTATCCAATTTTAAAGCCTCGACCTGAGCAGTTAATGCCGTTTTCGCATCGGCCACTGACGGCTGGGATCCCGTACCGGACCAGTAATCAAGAATGTCCTGAAATCCGGGAACCAATAGCGCCGATAGAGGACTCGTCCCGGTCGCTATTTTTTATGGGTCCACCAGCTTACACCAATCTCATTCTGTTTCAAATATGCCGAAGCTGCAGCATATGTTCCCGGACAATTCTCCCCCGTCTCCCCGTGCCAGACGGGGACTCCCCAAGTGTTTCTGAAAGTAGTCCATTGCGTACCGCCGGAAGTCGGGGGGTATGAATGGAACGCGTATGCCATGTTCGAATCCCAGGGAGGCGTCAGGGCGTTGAAGTCCTGGGCCCATCCCCCGCCCTCAATGAAGAGCATGTGATGCTTGTCCACCTCACGGATGGCATTCGTGATGGCAACGTAAAGATTCTTTAATGCCGCATTACTCCCCCCATCACCGTACGGCTCGTTCAGCAGATCATATCCGATGACCATCTGATTATCCGCATAACGGCTCGCAATTTCCCGCCACAGGTCAATGCACATCGGCTGATACGTACCTGGTTGAGACCAGAGCCGTGCCACACCGTCACTGTCCGCTATATTGTACTTGCTTTGGGCCCCGGGCGCGCAATGCATGTCCAGGATGACATACATGCCGTACGTGGTGCACCAGTTAATAACATTGTTAATGACATCAAACCCGGATTCCTTATAAGTGTAAGGCGCGGTCAAATCCGATTCATCCATGAGAAACTTCCAGGTAAAGGGAACCCTGATGGAATTGGCCCCCCAGGAGGCAATCCTCTGGATATCGACCTCGGCCACGTAATTGGCCGTGTAGTCAGCCCAAAAGCCATCGGCAAAAGCCTGGTCGGTCACAGCCGCTACCCCATTGATGATTTCCGTCGGTGCGTCATAATTACCGCTGTAGCTGTGGATCATATACCCTTCAGGTACGAGCCAGCCCCCGAGCCCGAACCCGTTCAGCCAGATACGGCTGCCGCTTCCATCCACAATATAAATACCGTCCCGGTGTACGTACCCCGTTACATCCGCCGGGTCGGGATTGTCTATCGGCGGTACTACAGAGCAGGCCGATAGAAGGCAAATTAATAATATAATTTGCAGAGTGATGATTTTTTCCATGTTTTTTTCCTTTTAGATTATTGTTTGCTTATTATACCACAGTTTTTTTGTTTGGGCAAACATTTTTTGACAAAAAAGGCCTATTCTGGCAAAAGAGCACGGAGAAGGAATCAGAAGTCAGGAATCAGAAGTCAGGAATCAGAAGTCAGGAATCAGAAGTCAGGAATCAGAAGTCAGGAATCAGAAGTCAGG
>JAFGKU010000119.1 GCA_016928415.1 Spirochaetales bacterium | reverse complement strand
TCTTTTCAAAATGTCTTTCAAGAATGAATTCAATTCAATTTTTTCCGGATTTCCCAGAGGATCGCGGACGAAATCGGATATTTTTCTTGTCAAAAGGGAAAGGCGGGAAATTTCTTCCTCGATTATATTCAATTCTTCCTGATTTTCACCGGGAATAATTTTTTTCAGGTAACCGGTCTGGATCCTTATGGCGCTCAAGGGATTTTTAATCTCGTGTGACAGCGTCCTGGACATCTCTCCAAGCAATGCAAGATGCTTTTGACTCTCCAGACGTTTCTTGTAGTCGTTATTTCTTTTAATGAGAAACGAAAAAAGACCAAAAAGGGCCAATACGAAAACGGGTATCAAGTAACGGGCATTCCTGATCAGATCCCTTCTAAACCATTCACTCTCAAGGCTGTATTCAAAGTATATATAATTCAGCCTTCCGGGATCGTTCCGGCGCATTCTCATGGGCCGCATCATGAAAGGCATGGGGCCGTTTTCCTCCGGCGGGGGCATCATGCCTATTCGGCGAACAATGATAAAACTTTTTTTTCCCGTATCATAGACGGGGTGCATGGCCCTGTCGTCTGAAATAGCGGAAATTATATCAGGGGGAGCCGTCCCGGTATGCAGCAGCGGCCTGCCCCTTGCATTGTAAATGCCGAATCCAAGCACTTCCTTATTATCAGAGAGTATCCCTTCGATATTGCTGTTTTCCCTGAATGATTCTATCAATGAAAAAACCATCCGTTCCATTTGAGTCTCAAGCAGCAGATCGAATTTTTGAACCTCGTTTTGAAGGAGAAAAAAAACCAGAACAGAGGGAACAAGGCAAAAAAAAGCCAAAATAAGGTAGAGAATAAAATCCTGTTTAAAACTGATTTTCAGCTTTTTCATAATTTCATCATAATCTTTATAAAATAAAAAGGCCAGACAATACATCCGGCCTTTTTATACACAAAATAATTCCAATCATCCCATTCATTCGGAATCATTCGCATCAATCATCCCCATCATAAGGACCGGGACAAAAACCATCGCCCCCTTTTCTACCTTTATGCATACCTCTGCCATTCCTCGGCCCCCATTCATCTCTTAATTTTTCAATGTCATACTCCTTGCCGTTTACAGTAGCCTTGGTAAGGAACAGGAAGTCACCTGTGGAATTGGGAGGAAGCCTGTCTTCACCCTGTTTTAAAAGGTACCCTTCCGCGTTGACCGGCGTACCTTCCGCGATCTCTATGCTGGAGAGAAGCCGGCGGGGCAGGATAAGCTTTACCGTTTTGCCCTGTGTCTTTAACTCGGGAAACAGTTTGTTGTCAAAATACACTTCACCGGACAATGTTGTTTTGGATTTATTTTCAAAATCCCCGAAAACGGGCCTTTTACCCCTGAAATCCTTTTCACTCTGCCCTTCGCCGAAAGCGGATAATGTCAGTAACGCAACCAACACCATAATCAAAAATCTTTTGTTTACCATTTGTAAACCTCCTTAAAATAACTTCATTGAGACATATGCAAAAGGCATGCCAAATCTGATAAAAATTCAAAGAATATCGATCGAAAAAAGGTCATTTTGAGCTGGTTTTTAATGATATTTAGGGATTATAAAAACACTTACTGAGAAAAATTTTCCCACTCGCCGAATTTGAGAAAAAAGTTTACATTTAATCCTTATCCGCCACGCTATCCGGTATTTTAAAGGCGGAAGGGTCGGATAGATCGCAGCCTTTGACCAAAATCTTTTTTAACAGGTTGAAGGAGGTGAAATCACCCGGTTTATAGCGGGGATTATCACGTAAATCCAGTTCCTGAATTGACGGAGGCAGAATCAGTTCCCGTAAATCACATTTGGAGGCACCCAGTTTTTTCAAATTTTTTATTCCGGATAAATCAAGCTTTGAAAGCGCAGGATTTTCGGATATATATATTTCTTCCATTGCGGGCAAATCCCTGAAAACCATTTCACCCAGGCTGCATTTATAAAGAAGAACGTTGTGTAAGGCCGGCATGCCGGACAGTGTTAACTC
The DNA here is from genome assembly GCA_016928415.1 of Spirochaetales bacterium. Lineage (GTDB taxonomy): Bacteria > Spirochaetota > Spirochaetia > SZUA-6 > JAFGRV01 > JAFGKU01. The sequence goes on along the minus strand of JAFGKU010000119.1, from coordinate 23,202 downwards.
TTTTAAACCAGGATTAAGGGACAGGTCTATTGTGCGTAATTTCGGTAAACCGGCAAGGCTTATGTTCTGAACAGCGCTGTCGGTCAGGCTCAATCCCATCAAGCTGTTCAAATTTTTCAATTGCACGGAAACAAGTTTCGTGGAGTGCCCCATATCGAGTTTAACAAGGGAGCCGGGCAGTTGAATATCCGATGTCCGGGCGATGCCCGAGTTGCTGATGACAAGATTCTCGAGCCGCGGCAGGCCTGAAAAGTCGGCTTTTTTAAGTGTCTGATTATCGTTTACAAGCAAAACGGCCAACCGGTTCAGTTCCTTTAATTCACATTTCTCGATATTGCAGCTGGAAATATCCACCTTGAATAAATTGGGGAAACCGGAAAGCTTGATCTCTTTCAGCCCGGAATTATCCCTTAAATAGAGTTCCCTCAATTCAGGCAGAAAAACAAATTCAGCTGTACGCAGTTTGCACGAGGAACAGTCCACCAGGACCAGTTTGGGGAAGCCCATGAGCCGTATGCTGGACAAATTTTCATTACCGCTCACGTTCAGTTCAATCAGGCTTTCGGGTAATTCCTGTTCAATGATCGAGGAAATATTGGAATAGGAAAGATTTAATTTCTTAAGACGGTTTAATCCTCTTACATTAATCTTCTTCAAGTCTCCGTTCCAGCTTAAATCCAGAACCTCGAGACTGGATGGAAACATTTCGTCCATTATTTTTTTCAGGTCACAACCGGAAAGTATAAGGGTTTTCAGCCCTTCGAATCCCCTTAAATCAACTGCTTTCGCTCCTGCATCACCCGATAAATCGAGTTTCACAAGGGTTCCCGCGGAATCAAATACCGCATCCGTGATAGACAACTTATGATGCCGTGAAAGAATCATCAATCGTTGCTTGTCATTCATTTTTTTTCCTTCCATACAAAAGAGAGGCGAACCAAAAAAACAGAATAAATAAAAAAATATAAATAAGGCATAAAACCTCTTCATCATATTCATTCCTTGTCAATCATTTTCAAAGGCACCTCTAAAAACGTCCTTTTAGAGCCGTTTGCCGAATAAAAACCCTTTTAAAATAGGGGTTTTTAGAGGTTGCCAAGGACAAATCAATAGTTTTCAGATGTGCCCTCAAATTAAAAAAAAGGGAAGGTCGCGCAAATGGGGACCTTCCCTGCCATGAACATTGTTTATTAATAGCCCCCGAATTTTTCCAGGTAATATTTTTCAAAGGCCGCCGTCAAATCCTCTTCCGACATATTGAGCAAATCCTGTTCCGTAATTCCCGTATCCTTCATGAACTGCTGAAAGAAATTCTCCCAATCCTGGTCAGACCAGCTGGCCGTATCATTCTCATTCGAATAAACTTCATCGTCCGTATAGTCCCAATTATCCAGCTCCGCAACATTGTCGGGAGAATCCTCATATACATCCGATCCCCACCAGTCATTTCCTTCGTCCCAACCCGTTTCTTCCGCACTAGTTTCATCCATTTCTTCCCAGCCGTAGGGCTGTTCATTTTCAACCGGTTCGTCTTCAACGATATATTCTTCTTCAAAATCGGTCTCCGTGCCGCCCGCGGCAGGCATGGAGTAGGCCATGGGCCGTTGCGTGGTCTGGCCGGAAATTTCCTTGTTCTGCGCCTTTACCTTACCGGGCAGCTCATCGTAAATACTCATAACGAGCTTCTGTGTCCTGGTTAAAACCTCTTTCCACGTTGCAGGGGGGTTACTGATCAACACATCCTTGATAAAGGCCGTTGTAAAAAATCCTCCCGAATCAGGTCCCATAGCCATTTCAAGTTCGGAAGCTGCCGTCAGGCTCAGGTATCCCTGGCAGGCAAACAGCTCTTTCAGGTTTTTAGTGGCATTCCTGGTGGATGCCCGTGACCTTGACGGAGGAACCTTGAATCCGTCGATTGAGGAACTGCAGGCATCGGTTATCAGCATCGCAAGCCTGGTATTCTTTTTCTTGATTGCGGCATCCAGTTCATCCCTGTAGACGGGCTGGCCCACGCAGGGGAAAATCATGTGCCTTTCACCCCGGCCTGTAACCGCTCCATGGCCGCTGTAATAAACCATCAGCACATCGTCCTTCCCCACCTTGGCATTCTTGATTGCATTGAGAATATTGGTCCGTGTGACCTGGCGTCCCGTTAATTCTATATTCTTCTTGACTTTTAAAATATCCTGTTTTTCCAGCAATTCAACGAACATACGAACGGTACGGCCGTCAGACCTTACCCCTGCCGCTATCTGGTTGTTTGCGGGGTCCTCGTAGTCGTCGGCCAAAATCAATATAAGCTGAAGATTGCTTTTAGCAGCTTCAGGTAAAAGGTTTTCGTTCCCGTCCGCCGCGGGATGAAAAGGTTTATTTTCTGCACCTGCAAAGGCGACGAATATTACCATTAAACAAATTACCAAAGCCATGAATAATTTACGGTTCATATGCATTCCTCCTAATTAATTAAGATAAGTGATTTTGAAGCGATTTTCAAATTTATTTTCACCAATGAAAGTATATCGGGAAACCGGAAAACCGGCCTTATTCACTGGAGCTTGAATTCTTCAATAAAACCCTTTGATTCCAGTATCACGCTTTTATTTTTGTCTATGGCCGATGTGATGCTTTCCACGGAACTGACGATCGTTTTGCTTTGCCCTATTTGCAGCTCGATTAATCCGATAACATCCTGGTATGTAGAGACAAGATCCTTGATTGTGCCTTTAACCTTGACGTTTCCCGTGCGTTCTTCTTCAGCAATTTTCTGGATGAGATTTGTCGCATCAATCAATGAACTTATGGCCGAAAGAATATTTTCAACCCCCTTGTTCTGCTCGTTCATGGCATTGTTGATTTCATTAATCAACGAGGTGGTCTTGACCACGTCATCCATTATTTCATGCAGGGAGTGTCCCGCCTCGTCGGACAGCCTTATTCCCGTTGATATCCTTTCGGACATGTCTTTTATATGCGCTATGATCTCCTTGGCACTGCTCGCCGTATCATCCGCCAGCTTCCTGATTTCATCCGCGACCACGGAAAATCCCCTGCCCGCCTGGCCTGCCTGGGCGGCTTCAATGGCCGCATTCATGCCAAGCAGGTTGGTCTGATCCGCTATCGAATTGATAACCGTAATGATCTCCTCAACATGTCCTGAAGTTTCCTCTATGAATTTGATGGCTTCTATTGAATTCACGACGGATTCGTTCCCCCTGGCAGCCGAATTTTTCAGCCGTATAGAAAGGTCTTCCGCCTTCCTGGATGTCTGGGCGACGGAATTGATGTTGGACGCCACTTCCTCTATGACAGCGGATGTGGATTCCACATAACCGGACTGGTTGTCGATACTTTCGGCCATCTTCTCGAACGAATCCACCATTTCAGAAAGGGTCTGGTCGGATTCCCTGAAAACGGCCTTCTGCCTGTCAATGGAGGAGCCGATCTGATGGGACGAATCGGAAATGCTCTTGATCACCGTGTGTGACTTTGAGGCAATCTCGTCTATGAATTCATTCGATTTCAGTACTTCATCAAAAACATTTTTTGTATCGATAAGCATTGCCTTCACATAATCTATGAAATCATTAATCACGACGGCAAGTTCACCCACCTCGTCAAAGGCAATAAGGTTGAGCCTTCGGGAAAGATCTTTCCTGCCCTTGGTAATATCCAGGCACTTTTCCTTCAACAACCGGATTTGCTTCAAATGGTCCTGGGTGAACAGGAACCAGAGAAGGGCTGAAATGACCAGGGAAATGGGTACATAGGTAAAAATGAAAGCGGGTAAATCACTCCTCCGGGAAAGGTAGGAATCCACCTCTTCAATGATTGCCTTTTTCTCATCCAGTTTTTTTATTGATTCGTAAATAAACCTGGCTTTCATGTTCTCCGTATTGGCCACAAAAAGGGTTGTCACATTGCCCAGCAAAAACAGGGCAATGAAAACGATCAGGGCCTTGGACTTGAATGTCAGCTCTTTTTCGCCTTTATCCCTGAAAATGGTATGCATTGAAAGCATCAGCTTGTATCTGGCTAAAATAATATTCGTTATAAAAATGGCAAAAACGCCGGTCATAAACCCGAAGGCCATACAGATTGTCAAATTCGACAAATGATGCCCCAGCCAGTCGGGGTAAAGATCATCACGGATAAAACCGATTAACAGTCCGACGTGCGGTCCTATGAAAAATCCGGCCAGGTTACAAGCCAGAATGACAACCGTCAGTTTAAGCGAGACCTTTCTTGCTTTCAGATACAATTCTTCCTCAACAGGCTCATTCCCGTTATAAAGTGAAACATATTTTTTAAGCGGCGCCATTATGTAAAACATGATTATAAAAAGTACCAATGCCACTCCGGGTGCCGCCATTATTACCAGTCCCCAGGTTTCCGATGCCTCTTCGTAAGTGGACCCCATGGTCCAGGAAACGGAAAGTACGTACAGGCTTAATCCGGCAATGCAGGCAATGATATTCCATGCGATAATGATTAATCTGAAATCAACAGGTTTTTTCATATTATTCTATCCTTTTATTCTCCTCCGGGGGCAGCTTCATGTGCTTATTATTCAGAAGAGGAAATATCATTGAAAACCGGGCCCCCTCGTTTTTCCTGGAATCGCACTTGATGACGCCGGAAAGTCTCTGCGTTACAATCGTGTACACCAGATGCAAGCCGAGTCCTGTCCCGCCTTTGTTTCGTTTTGTTGTGAAAAACGGCTCAAAAATTCTCTTTATAATCCTGCCGTCTATTCCCTTCCCATTGTCCGCATAGGTAAACAGAAAAAAATCTTCCGCAAGTTCCAGGTCAATAGTGATTTCTCCCTTTTCAATCTTGTCAAACCCGTGGATGAGGGAATTTAGAATCAGGTTAGTGAGAATTTGTGAAAAAAGGCCCGGGTAACTGGTAATTTTCAAATCATCAGGACAATTTATGTTTATCCTGTGCAGTGTCCGCTTCAAGCGCGGCCGCAGACTGTTTAAAATATCGCCGATATACTCCCGTACATTGAAGGTCCTCATCTGCTCATTCGACTGGTCAACGGATATGTTTTTCAGGCTCCGGATCAACTCGGCGGCCCGTCTCAGGTTCGACATCACCATTTGAGCCGCTTCCATGGATTTCTCAATATATTTTTCCAGGTCCGATTTTTTCAGTTTATTGGCCGAAATTAATTTATTCAATTCCTTTGTTTCCGTTTCCAGGTGACTGGCCGCAGTCATGCTTATCCCGATGGGCGTATTGATCTCATGGGCCATTCCGGCCACCATGTTGCCCAATGCAGCCATTTTTTCCGACTGGATCAATTCATCCTGGGCCTTCTTCAAGGTCTCAAGAGCATCTTTAAGTTTGATATTGGTCGACTCCAGCTCCTGCGTTCTTTTTCTCACCTGGTTTTCCAGGTTCTGGTTGTATTGCTGGATGTCATCCATGAAAAGAGTTCGCTTGATGGAATTTGACAGGGATGTTCTGAGGGTATCCGTTATCCTTCCCTTCCAGTACCCCAGGTCAATAACGAGGAAGCCGATCTGTCCATCGCCGAAAAAAAGCGACTCGACTACAAGATTATACGGAGAATACGGAAACCGGTCAGACGGCAGAATCTGCATGGTTGGAAAAACAATTTCTTCCCTGCTTGCCTTCTTATTCACTTCATCCATGTCAAATATGAGTACGGACTTTTCAAGCGGAGCCTTCGGATCCTTATAAAGGCATAAATAAAATTTCCTTATATTCAGGCGCGGCAGGAAACTCTGCAGGACATTTTTCTGATCTTCTATGGGCAGGATAGGGTCCAGGCTCCTTTCTATATCGCTCAACACCGTCTTCACACCTAACAAAACGGAGCTGTGGAAAATACTGCTTGAGAGAATGGCGTCATTTAAAAACAGCCAGATCCGCCTGAATAAAGACTCTATCCGCTCTTTTTCCTCCTCTTCGGTCAACGCGGAAAGAATACGGCTATAGAGGATGGATACAACCTTGTTCAGAAAATTAACATCGAATTCCTCATTTTCAAAATAATTAATAATCGCCTTCAGCTTCAGGAGAACCAGTTTCGGATCATCATCCGTTATGGAATCGTTCAGGCTCTCACAGATATCCTTGACCCATGTCCTGAATTCCTTTTGAAATTGAGGCTCAACCTCGCTTTCCAATTTAAGCATGTCTTTGATCCAGTCTTCCTTTTCTTCCGTGTACAGGTCAGCATACTTCTGCCTGGTTCCCTTTTCCTTTCTATCCGGGCTGGTATAGCTTAAGGCAGGAAGGCATCCGCAGGATTCCCTGACAATCAATTGCGAATTCTGCAGGGTGACAAGGGGAACTTCCCTGCCAAGGATTTGATTGTGTAAAAGCCGTGCCGCCGTATATCCCTGTCTGTAAAAGGACTGCCTGACAGTCGTTAAATGCGGGGTTATGAGTCTGGCCATATCTATATCGTCAAAGCCGAGGACGGGGATATCGAGGGGAATGTCGTAACCCTTTTCCTTGAATTTTTCAATAATCCCGATCGCCATGTCGTCATTCGCCGCGATGAGCGCGTCAAATGACAGGCTGTCCTTCTCAAAAATTTGATTTAAAACATCGAAACCTTCAGCCAGTCCAAAATGGGACTCCATTACCAGGTCGGGGTCAAAGCGAATTCCATGCGCGTCCAGCATCTCCTTGTACACGGCAAACCGGATATCCGCATCGGGAATCCCCACAGGTCCGCGAATCATGAAAATCCGGCGGAATCCATGAACCTGGATCAGATGATTCATCATTTCCCGCATACCCGAACGGTTATCGACCAGGATGGAAGGTATACCTTCAATTTCCGTCGCTATACTCACCTTGGGAATGCCCTCAAAGGAATTGAGGAACTTCGCTATTTCATTTTGATCTGAAAAACGGCCAATGGCCGGCGTGAAGACAAGAATACCGTCCATGTTTTCAGCTGCGGTAAAATTAAAAAGTAAATTTTTCTGCATTTCATGGCCGATCGGATTCTCCAAATTACCGCCCACCAGGGTAATGACATCGATGTTGTTTTCCGAACCGTAATCTGAAATACCGGAGATCAGGCTCTTATGCCAGTAACTGTCAATCCAGTCTGTAAAGACGGCTATTCTTTTTGTCTGTCGCTGTTGCCCGCTCATACACTCCAAACCAGATAAAACGCTATTACTTTCTTTCAATTGTATGTTTTATGGGTATGTTGTCAAGGCGAGGTTTATTGCAGGAAGGCTCTGACAGATATTTGACAAAATGTCTTTTAGTAAACTAATATTATAAAAGGAATTATCAGAGGTCTATATGCAAAACTCGGATGAGTCATTGATTATTTTAGTAGTAAATCCCGGTTCTACTTCAACAAAATCAGCCCTGTATCATTCCAGGGTTTTAATGCATTCCCTTACCAGGCACCACAAAACTTCCGAACTGAAACAGTTTAAAAATATAACAGACCAGCTCGAATTCAGGCTGTCATGCGTTAAAAAATTTTTAAAAACCTTTAAAATCACGCATCTTCATGCCATTGCCGCCAGGGGAGGGCTGCTGCGCCCAGTAAAAGGCGGGGTATACCCCGTCAATGCGGTAATGTGCCGGGAATTATCCATCATGAAATACGGAGCCCATGCAAGCAACCTGGGAGCGCTCATCGCGGACAGGCTGGCCCGGGAATTCGGTTGTCCGTCGTTTATAAGCGACCCGCCCGTGGTTGACGAAATGGAAGACTATGCCCGGTTGTCAGGCATACCCGGCATGGAACGGAGAAGCCGTTTCCACGCCCTGAACCAGAAATACGTGGCCCGGTTAATAGCGAAGCGCATCGGAATGGCCTATGAAAAAGGCAACTTCATCGTTGCACATATGGGCGGCGGTATTTCCGTGGGCGCTCATTGCCGGGGCCGCGTGATCGACGTGAACGATGCGCTGGACGGGGACGGTCCTTTCTCCCCGGAACGCTCAGGCAGTGTTCCGGCAGCCCGGTTAGTACGGCTGATAGAGGATAATCCGGAAAGCATCCCGGCCATTAAAAGAAAAATCGCCGGCACGGGAGGCATCACGGCCTACCTGGGTACAAACGACATGCGGAAGGTGGAAAAAAAAATCGCCGGCGGCGATAAAAAGGCGGCGCTTGTGAGGGAGGCTATGGCTTTTCAGATAAGCAAGGAGATAGCCATGCACGGCGCCACGCTCAAGGGAAAAATTGACGGGATCATATTGACCGGCGGCCTTGCAGGCGATAAAAATCTTGTCCGGCTGATAAGGAACAGAATCGGCCACATGTCACGCTGTTATGTTGTACCCGGCGAAAGGGAAATGGAATCACTGGCGTATAACGTCCTCGAGGTTATCCGGAAAACAAAAAAACCGGGGACATATCCATGAACAGGACAGTCGGGGAAAACATAGCCGAATTGCGGCAAAACAGGAACCTCTCCATTGAAGAATTGGCAAACCTGCTCAGGATGGATCCTTCATATCTGGAACAGATTGAACGGGAAGCAATCGAACCCGCCGTCTCCGAGTTGATGCGGATTGCCAATGCCCTTGGTACCGATGTTTCCTCCCTCATCTATGGGAAAAAATTCCTCGAGAAAAAGGCCATACCGACCCGGCCGGCCGAAAGGGTGAAGGTTGAACGCCGCAGCGATTTCATATACGAAAGCCTGGCACCGCATTATTCAGGCAAACACATGGAACCTTTTCTGGTGGAAGTGGAACCGCATGATCCCAGGCATCCCCTGTTCACACGGCATTCCGGAGAGGAATTCCATTTTGTCATCAGCGGCAGGCTGAAAATTATCGTGGGCAGGGATAAATTCACCTTGAAAAAGGGGGATTCCATTTACTTTGATTCCAGCCTTTCCCATGCCCTGTACGCGCTTGGAAAACCCGTTAAACTGTTATCCGTTCTTTTCAACAGTGAATCCATGCTTCACCTGACAAACGGTAAATACATGCGTGACATCATCCATGCGGCCCGGCATTCAGGGGATAAAAACATGGCCGTCATCTGCCCCGAGAAAGGCGAAATGGAGGCCGTCAACAAGGCGATCGAGGAGGGGGTGATCAAAAAAGCCTACCTGATAGGCAATATCACGGACCTGGCGGATGCTGTTTTGCCGTTCAAGCGAAACTATGAATTCGTGCCCGTCAATGAAACGGAAAGCCGTTACCTCGAAAAGGCCATGGAAGCCGGAACGGATTTAATCAAGTCAAATAAATGCCACATGATCATGAAGGGATTGATTAACACGGCTTTTTTCATGAAGGGGGTGTTGAACCGGCAGAAGGGAATCGCGTGCGGTCGAAGGCTTTCCCTCATCAGTATATTTGAACTGCCAGGGATAAACAGGCTGATTTTTCTCACGGACCCCGCCATCAATCCGGCACTTTTAGTGGACAATGACATCAACTCATCGCTGGACATCATCAACAACGCCATTGATGCGGCACGCGCTTTCGGCGTGGTTCACCCGCGCGTGGCCCTGCTTGAGGCAAACGAAAATCCCTCGGATAAACTGCCGGCCTCCATGACGGAAAAGCAGCTGGCCGGCTTAACCTGGAACGATGCCACCGTCTTCGGACCGCTTTCGTATGACCTGGCACTCTATGAAGAATCGGCGCAAAAAAAGGGCCTTTCCGGCCATCCGGTAGCAGGCAAGGCGGACATTCTCGTGGTACCGTACATATCCGCGGGGAATTTCCTTTACAAGGCCTGGGTCATGACCATGAACGCGGAAGTGGCCAGCATTGTGGCGGGTGCCGCGGCTCCATTGATCATTACAAGCCGGAGTGACAGCATGGCCACCAAATTCCTGACCATATGCGCCTGCGCCGTGTATGGCGAATATTTGAAAATTCACAGGGAACGATGACGGAAAGGATGCCTCCTGTTCCTATGCGGAAAACCTATGGCGAACATTAAATGGCGGGATGTCAAACCGATTATCAATAAACTCATGCATGAAAACAGAAAAATCAAGGTTTCGGCATTGAATGCATTAAAAAAATTGGATTCAACATCTCTTGTCCGTCTATTGCATAGAAGATTCATTATTTACAGGCTTTTTCAATCCCCCGAAATGATAAAATGTATTTTTAACGCCTTGATGTACCTCGATACCGTCGAGTCCTGGGAAAGAGTATTGCCCGTCTACTTCAATGAAAATGAGCCAGGCCTGCTGCCGGTTGTTACGGATTATATAGCGCAAATTAAGGACCAGTCAAGAATTGTTGTTGCTTTAGACATCTTCATGAATTCGATGCGGTACATTGATGACAAAATATTTTCGCTACTCGGCAAGCTGACCGATAAACGTTCCATTTTTTCCTTCTGCAGCAGGCAATTAAATGATAGAGACAATTACTTCCTTCTTCTCAGAAAATTGAAAACAATCATGCTTTTATCCCGTTATCAGGAAAATGACGCCGTAAATATCCTTATAGATGCCTTACAAAAAGACCATGAAGTTGCAGCCCGTGCTGGAGCGGCAAAAGCGTTGGGGAAAACGGGGAACAAGGAATCAATTCCTGCCCTGCTAAAAGCACTTACTGACGACCCTTCCTATATTGTCCGTAAATCAGCTATAGAATCGTTATATTTTGTAGCTGACAAACGGGTTACACCCGTACTGTGCAATCTTTTGATGGAGGGATATATTTGGGAAAGATCGATGCGGATTACTGCACTGAAAATACTTGGCGTTGTTAAGGACAAAGAATCACTTACTGTTCTCTATAATCTTTTTAAACAGGAAACCGATACAGAACTGCTGAAACCATGCCTGGAAGCCATAGGCGGAATCAGTGATGAGTCAGTTATCCCCTTTTTAAAAGAACGGATCAGGGAAGATCGGGCTGATATTTTACGATCAACGGCTGGTAAAATCCTTACATCTCTGAAATGGAAAGCGGACACTGATCAGGAACGGATCTACCATGATATTGCCCTGCATAGATGGACTGCCGTTAAGGAGAATGGGTTATCAGCCATCGAACCTTTACTGCATATACTGAGTTTAACCGAAGACGGCAAGTATTATCCCGACAGCAGGATGATCGATAATGTTATTACAGAAATCTTTGCGTCAGTTAAGAAAGTCTACTTTGGGGATAAGGTCAATTCAGCTGAACCGGACACGGTATTAAACCCATTGGTCACCAATCTTAAAAGGCCCCTGAAAAATCTGAGAACAATCATTCTTGATTCATCGACATTCGACAATGAATTACTTGAAAAATTCATAACTTATTTGATCAACACCCTGAGGGAACCTTTCCTTAAGGATAAAATAACCGTTTCAATCATCGGTGATCAGGAGTTAATCCATAAAAACATGTTCAATATGCTTCAAAATATATTTAAACATATAGAGAGGAGTAACTGATGGATGTCGAATACTTGAGTGATTCACGGGCACGGTCCACGCATCCCATCCTGTCTGCTACCAGGCATTTTTACGGGAAGGATACAGAACCGTGCATCATAAGTGACTTTGAATACCAGCAATGGTATCATGGGACGGGGGTGTCCCCGAAGGACCATCCCGGGAACGAGCTATTACGTGTTTTAAAAAGCCACCTGCCGGGAAGTCGCTGCGGGTATTGCGAGAGCGACGACGTGCTGGTCATTGCCCTCCAGGGATGCGTACACCCAATGTCAGGCGATGCCTATTACGACTACGAAATCGTCTGTAAGCAATGCGGCAAGTTTACATCCTACTCCTATGCGGAAAACGATTGAAATGCCATGGGAAACATAGATTGGGCAGACGTCAAGCCATTAATCAAAAACCTCATGCATGAAAACAGAAAAATCAAGGCGGCGGCATTGACGGAGTTGATGAAAATGGATTTACGTTCCCTTGTTCACTTACTGGTTGATAAATACAATTTTTACCGCCTTTTAAGGCTTTCCGGAATGAAAAAATATGTTTTGTCAGCCATGATAGAATTGGACACCAATGTTTCCTGGGAAGCCGTATTGCACATTTACTTCATCGAGGGTGAACACGACCTGTTGCCCATTATCCTCGAACCGGTTTTAAAACAGGAAGACCAGTCCCGCGTTATCACGATATTGGGTGATTTTATAGAAACAGATAAATACCCTGACCAGGCAATGTTTACCTTGCTCGGCAGGTTTGATGACAGCCGGTCAATATTTGGTCTGTGCAGGAAACTCTTGATAGATAAAAGCAATTTTTACCTGATGCATCGAAAAATAACTATTATAAGGTTTCTATCCCGATATAAGGATGATGAGCCGGTTAACATGCTTATACATATTTTACAAAACGATAAATCAGTGGAAGTACGCAGGGAAGCGGCGAAGGCCTTGTATAAAATTCAGAGTAAAATTTCCATAACGGCCTTATTGGAGGTTCTTACAAAAGAAACCGATGGTATCATCCGCAAGACCGTTATGGAGACCCTGTATTTCATTCCGGACAAAAAAATGGCGCCTGCCCTTTGCGACCTGTTGATGCAGGGGAAAAACCGGGAAATGTCGGATCGATTCACTGCGCTGAAAATACTGGGTATAATCAAGGACCATGAATCACTCCCCGTCCTCTACCGTCTTTATACACATGAAATCGACACCGAACTGCGAATATCCTGCTTAAAAGTTATAAGCGAAATCAAGGATGATTCCGTTATCCCGTTTATAAAGGAATTGATCAGGGATGAACCGACTGATTCTTTGCGGTTAACGGCGGGCAAAATATTTATATGGCTGGGTTGGAAGGCGGAAACCGAACGGGAACAGACCTACCATGATATTGCCCTGCACAAATGGGATGCCGTTAAGGCGAAAGGATTATCCGCCATCGAACCTTTACTGCATATACAAGATATAGATAACAGCAGCGGGTATCATTCCATTAACGAAGAAATTGACCAGGCCATTTCGGATATTTATTCAGCGATAGTAAAAGCCTATTTCGGTGAAACCACCAAAACAGACAGAACGGATTCAGCATTTAATCCTGTAGTCCCCGATCTGCAGAGACCCCTGAAAAATTTAAAAACAATCATCATTGATTCTCCAACATTCAACAGGGAGCTGCTTGAAAAATTCATAACTTATCTGACCAATACCCTTGGGGAGTCCGTCCTCAAGGAAAAAATAACCATTTCAATCCGCGGGGACCGGGAGTTAATCCATAAAAACCTGCTCAACATGTTTCAAAACATATTTAAGCATATAGAAAGGAATCATTAATAAACAGCGAAATCATTAATTGGCAGGATGTCAAACCATTAATTAAAAAACTCTTGCATAAGAACAATAAAATCAAGGCGGCGGCATTGGCTGAATTAATGAGGAGGGACATGCGGCTACTCGTCAGATTATTGAGTGATAAATTTTATTCTTACCAGTTCTTTAGGTTCTCCGGAATGAAAAAAGGCATTTTAACAGCCATGATTGACCTGGATACCAGGGCTGCCTGGAAAGCTGTATTACAAATCTATTTCAGTGAACTAAATCAAAGCATATTGTCCTTTATTTTTAAACATATTTCAGCCAAGCAAAACCAGTCTCAGATCATTGATATACTGGGCTGGTTTATGGAAATACGTCTATACCCGGATAAAAAAATATTCAACCTCCTCGGAAAGCTCAAAGACAACATTGCCGTCTTTACCTTCTGCAAAGAACAACTGGAGAATAAGAGTAATTATACCTTCCCACTCAGAAGAAAAAAATTAATATGGCTTTTATCCAGTTTTCATCAAGAAGAAACGACAAAAATTATTATTGAAGTATTGGAAAAAGATTGGGCAAAGGAAATCCGGATGGAAGCGGCAAAGATATTAGGAAAAATAACTGATAAAATTACCGTACCCGCATTAATAAAAACTATACTATGCGATACTGATACATCCGTACGCAAAGCTGCTTTGGAATCGTTTTATTTCATTCCGGACAAACGGGTTACACCTGTAGTCTGCGACTTGTTGATGCAGGGGAAAAAGCAGGAAAGATCATTGAGACTCACTGCTCTGAAAATACTGTGCGTCATTAAGGATAAAAAATCTCTTCCTGTTCTCTTCCATCTTTATGAACATGAAATCGACACGGAACTAAGGACATTTTGTTTAAAGGCCATGGGTGAAATTCCGGACGAATCCGTCATCCTTTTATTAAAGGAACAAATCATGGAGGAACGGATTGACATTTTAAGGACGACGGCCGGAGAAATACTTACATGGCTGGGATGGAAAGCGGAAACCGAACCAGAGCAGACCTACCATGACATTGCCCTGCACAAATGGGATGCCGTTAAGGCGAAAGGATTATCCGCGGCAGAACCACTGATGCACATTCTAAAGGTAAATGAAGACAGTCCCCGCCAAAACGTCGACGAAGAGATCGATAATGTCATAACGGAAATCTACTCAGCAGTCAAGAAAGTATATTTCGGGGACAAATCCGATTCGGCTGAACCGGACACGGTGATAAACCCCCTAATCGACGATCTTAAAAGGCCATTGAGAAATTTGGAAAAAATCATCATTGATGCGACAACATTCGACAGGGAACTGCTTGAAAAATTCATAACTCACTTGATTAACAGTTTGGGAGAGCCCTTCGTTAAACGCAATATTCCCATTTACTTTACAGGCGATCATAGTACAATCAACAAAAATTTGCTGAACACCCTGCAAAACGTTTTTAACCGCATAGAAACGGAGAGCTGAAGTATCCCTTAGCGGTTCACTTCCTGAAATCCGGCTTGTTTTTCCATCGTTCCCGCACAAAATGGGCCGCCATCTTGGGCTGACGCTGCCGTGTAAAAAGACCCTTCTTGTTGCCGTCAATCCGCCGTACACCCTGCCTGGTGGCAAAGTCGGCGAAATTCCAGATATGCTCCCCGATGATAAAATCAAGCCTGTCCAGGACATCGTGGTGCATCTTAAGGTATTCCACCTGGAATTCCTCGGTAAACATGACGGCTGGTTCCCTGTGAAAGCCGGCAATGGTGTCCGCGCCGTATTCACTCAGAAGGACCGGCTGCTTGAAACGTTCATGCCACCCTTTCAGTTCCTTCTCCAGCATGGGCCCGATAACCTCCAGCCGTCCTGAATCCGTGTACCATGCATTGTAGCGGTTCAAGCAGACAACATCAAAGTACTGGGCGGCTTTACACTCATCGAAATAAGAAGATTGTACTATTGTTATGGGGCGCGTTGCATCCAGTTTACGCGCTTCCTCGCTTATGGCCTTGAAATAAGGTCCGGCGGCTTCTTCATGTGTTGCCGCTTCATTGGCGCAGGACCACATGACAACACTGGGGTGGTTTTTATCCCTCGCAATCAGCTCCCGCAATGTCTCGAGATGCGTCTGCAGGGTTTTTTCGTCAACCCGTCCCTTCTTGAAAATTATCTCATTCTTGTTGAACATGTTAAAACCTACGGCCGGGACCTCATCGATAATAACTATCCCGAGACGGTCGGCCAGGTTCATGATCTCCTCGGAATACGGATAGTGGGAAGTACGGAACGAATTGGCGCCTATCCATTTTATCAGGTTGAAGTCTCGAAGGTTCAAGGCCTGGTCCATCCCTTTACCCTTGATGTCCATGTCCTCGTGCTTGCCGAAACCCTTGAAATAAAACGGCTTGTCATTGATCAGGAATTCCGTTTCCGTTACGCGTACGGTACGTATACCGACAGGCAGGGAGTATGAATCGATATCGGTTCCCTTTCGGGAAAGAACCGCTTTCACGTGGTAAAGGTACGGTTTACCCGGTTCCCAAAGAACGGGTTTTGGTACCGGCAATTCACCGGATGCGCCGGTTGATTCCGCCAGGACCTTCCCTCCTGCATCACAGAGAATCATTTTTACGTCGGCAGGGTCTCCGTCATATTCGACTTCGTAATGAATGATGCCCAGGGAACTTTTCAGGGACGTTGTCACCCGGATATCCCTTATAAAAGTACGGGGCAGTCCCAGAATTTTTACCGGGCGGTGAATTCCTCCGTAATTAAAAAAATCAAAATGATATTCCTGAGTCCTGAAACCTTCCGGATAAACCGGGTCATCGTACCGCCTGGTTTCCCCCGGCGGCAGCATCGTCCAGTCAAGCGTGTTATCGGTGGAAATCGTGAGCCGGTTCTTCCTCCCCGTCATCCCCGTTATTTCCGCTTCAAAGGGCAGGAATCCCCCCTTATGTTCCGTAATTTTCGCCCCGTTTAGATAAACAACCGCTCTATGAGCCGCACTGCCCACCCGGATAACCAGTCTCATGTCTTTCCAGGACTCGGGGATGTAAAACTCCCTTTCATAATAAACCGTCCCTATATGGTCGCGGACGGCATTATCCACCGTGATTTCATTGTAACTTGACGGAACGGGCATGAAAAGCGGATTCTCCAGCCGGCGGGCGTACCATTCCTTTTCAAGCCCTTCGTCCTTCCAATCAACCTTGAAATTCCAAATACCGGACAAATCCTTGAGTTCTCTTATTTCATTTTCCTGTGGATACAGCATTTTTCACCCCGGGTTATTTTTTTCCGTATTATTACAGTTAATCAATGGATAATCAAGATAAAATTCCCATCAACCGTAATAAACGACCGACAGTTGTTTGCCTTATTATACCGCTGAACCCTTGAATTTTTCCATAAAATTCTACTATATTGCAGAATGCTTTTACAGAATTCAAACGGTGATGAACTCCTGAATTTTATACCCTATGAAAAAATAGCATTGGGAAACAAACCGCCGTACAGTCCGCTGACATATTCATTAGCCGTTATAAAGTATCATTCAAGGTATCTCTTCGTTTTCAACCGACGTAAACAAAAATGGGAACTTCCGGGGGGCATCAAGGAGAAAAATGAACACACCCGGGAGTGTTGTTCAAGGGAAATCCTCGAAGAAACAAACCAAATTCCGGTTTCACTGAATTTCAGGGGCTTTATGTGCTTCAGGCTGAAACCGGACAACAGAATTGAATACGGCGCCCTTTTTTCTGGACAACTGGACTCCCTTCGCCCATTCAGGGAAAATGAAGAAATTGAAAAAATAATTTTCTGGGACCTGAAGGAAAATATTGGTCCGGTTGACGAAATCGACAGGAATCTCGTCAATTTTGTATGAATTGACCACATTAAAACGAAACCTTTTCTTTTTTTTATAGTATAATTATAGGGGTTACCACGGGCAAACTCAATTCGCCTGTAATGAATTGAACAGCATATAATAACGTCCTATTTTAAGTAAAATGGAAGGGGCAGGAGATTTATATTTTGGATGACAAAAAAGAGAGGTATCCCGAGGAAGGGGCGGTTTTAACCTCCATTCAGGAAATATTGAACGGCAACAAGGAAGCGTTTTCTGTCATTGTAAACCAGTTCACTCCCCTGCTTTACTCACTGTCGTATAGAATGCTGGGCAACCAGGCGGAAGCTGAAGAGGCCGTACAGGATATCTTCCTTAAAACGTACAAGTCCTTGAATTTATTCAAACTGTCGAAACGTTTCTATCCATGGATTTATACGATTGCCATCAATTACCTGAGGACCCTGTTGAAGAAACGGAAAAGCCGAAAACAAGATTCCGCATTGACGTTTAATGAATCCATCGGGGTTACTCAAAATAACCGCCCCCTTACCCCGGACCCGCTTGAATATATTGCGCAGAAGGAAACGGAAGAAATGGCCCAGGCGGCACTTGCAGGCTTAAAAACAGATTACCGTGAAGTTTTTATTCTGCGTGAAATAGAGGGCCTTTCGGTTGCTGAAACAGCCGATGTTCTTAAAATACCGGAAGGAACGGTAAAAACAAACCTGTTCCGGGCAAAACAAATTTTGATAAAAAAGATAGTTCAAAATGAAACGAAGGAATAACCGGGAAGTATAGTATGACAGGAGAGCAAAACATGGACTGCAGGGAATTTGACAGACAATTAAAAGAAATTCTTGAAAAATACTGGCTCACCGGCAAGGAGGTCCGGGTAGAGAAAAACCTTGAAAACCATGCCGGTCTTTGCAGTCGATGCCGTCAAAAACTGGCGGCATCCATGGCTTTGGTAAATGGAGGTTCACTGAAAAAAGAACCTCCCTGGGGGCTGTCAGAACGAATATATGCCAGGCTCGAAGAAAAAATCACGGCAAAGCCGGGATTCAAAATGCCTGTACCTGCATGGGTCTCCATTGCCGCCGTATTCATCGTAATATTGGCGGGTGCGGCGTTATTTTTCTGGAATACGGTACGGGATACTGATCTGGTTACCGTGAGGTTCATCCTGGAAGCCCCTGCGGCAAGCAAAGTGGCCGTGGTCGGAGATTTCAATCAGTGGGATACGGAAAAAAACCTGCTTTCAGACCCTGACAATGACGGGGTCTGGGAACTGGACCTGACACTCCCGGGAAACAGGGAATACCAGTATCAGTTCTACCTGAACGGTGAAAAATGGATTCCCGATCCCAATGCGTTCATTAGTATTGATGATGGATTTGGCGGAGTTAACTCCATACTGGATATCTAGATATGAATTGTAAATTGGTTGGAACTGGTTGGAACCGGGTATAATACCGGCTCCTCCAGACAGACAGAAAGGAAGGAAGGGGGAATTAAAAGGAGGTAATTATGCATTATGGTAGAAAATTAAAAAAAATAATCATATTTTTATTGTTGATTATTATGCTGGCAACATCAATGACAGCCATTGCAGCGGAAGAAAATGACTATTTAACGGAACTGTCAAAAGTACTGGAAAGATATCAATGGACCGTTCAGGAACGGAAAGCCTTCATGGACCAGGCTGAAAAATTGAATTTTGCCAACTGCAAAAAGGATTCCTGTGAAATCGTGGCCGCAGCACTGGAATTCACCAACCGTTTTCAAAACAAAATGGAAGCCGGTGTGCAGGCCCGGCTGGCCATAGAAATCGGATTAAAGGCCAATGAGATGAAAGCGTTAAAAATCAGTAAAAAGACGATGACAAAGGCCGCGGTAATATGTGCGCAGGATGTGATGAAAACAGCCGCGGTCTGGCGCAATCAGGAAGGTGATGACAAAGGGAACGGAGATATGGTAAGATTGCGGATCAGGGAGAAACTGAACAGCGCGCTGGACAACGAGTTAAAGGAACAGGAAAGGGAAAGAATACAAAAGAGAAGAAGACTAAAACAAAGAGGACCAAACCCGCCCAATGAAATGGGCGGGCCTCATGGTCCGAAATGAAAGGACGAATCAGGAAAATATTCGTGACCACCCAATTACCCAGGAGAGAAGGAACTTTGTACAAGTTCCTTCTCCTCTTTCTTTTATTCTGCACACAGGCCGCGTTTTCTCAGGATGTTGAATCCATATTGGACCGTTTACCCTATCCGGATGAACAGAAAAACATCATTCAAGGCATTTTAAAAGAACTGGATGAAGAGGGGATACCCCCGAAACTTGTTTTACCGAAACTCGAAGAAGGCTTGGCCAAAAAAATCCGTGCCGACCTTGTAATAAAAGCCCTGAAGAAGGAAAGCGAACATTATAAAACGGCGAAGGCGGTGTTTCACGATGTAGATGCCGAATTCGATCTGAGGAAAAAAACAGACCTGTGGTCGTGGACGGTAATCCTTTTAGCCAAGGGCTTAACCGGGGATGAACTAAAATCCATTCTCGGTTCAAACAAAAGCCGGATTGATGATTTTAAAGATGCCACCGGCCTGCTACTTTCACTACTCGACTGGGGAATAGAAAAAAATGATGCCATCCCCGTGTGCATACTTCTATTAAAATCACGGATAACAGGGAAAGAGATGATGGGCATCATGGATATATTTATAACGGCACAAAAAAATCACATAAAACCGGAGGATATAATCAAAGGACTAAAGGCGAGCATTCCTGATGCAAAGAACCTGAAAGAGCTTAAAAGAAAAATTTTATATTGATTGAAGGATAATGTAATGACCAACATCAGCTTCGTAAAACGAAGGACTAAAGCAGTAATTATTATCATGTCCCTGTTGAGTATAATCAAGGCACCTGTTTCCGGCGAATCGAAATCCGTCATCCTGGGATTATACGGGAATGAAGACTTTTACACGGAGCAAGCAGGGCAGCTGTCTCAATATCCCAATATTGAAGGGTCCGCCTTGTTCAATTACAGAACAATCTTATCGGAAAATCTTTATTTAGCATTGACGTTGAATGGAGATTTTATAACTCATTTCTATCCGTCTCTTTTTTTCCTTGACGAAGAAAACCTGCAATGCGGACTCATTATTGAAACATCCGCCGGGGATTTAAACATCGATACTTACGTCAACGGTTCTTTCTTCGGCAATGAATTCTCCTCAACATACGTATACCCCGGGTACGCCATGGAATTCGCGTTCGGCGAGAATGATATTCAACCATTGATTGGTTACAAAGGGGCTTATCTTTGCCAGCAAATTGATAACGAGGATGCGCTGTTTCAAAGCGGGTGGCTCGGTTTTACAATGGACACCGCTCTCCTGGAACTGGAGATAAACATCGGGGCAGGCTACGAAGGCTGGTTTGAATACCCCGTTTACAATTCATCCGGAGCCGTAACAAACGAAATTCGGCAGGATTTCACGGCCCAGGCGGACATTTATATATCCTGGTTAACGGATTATTTTTTCGACTGGTCACTTAAAATCAATGGGAGTTACAGACGCTCCAATGCGAACCGGTACATAAGCGGCCTGCCGCTCAATACATCCAGTGAAGACCGCATAACGGCCAGCTTGGCGCCCGGACTTAACTGGAGTCCCAGCAAATATGTCAACATCGCCGCGGAACCCCTTGTAAAGTACTCATACTATTTAAACAGGGAAGCGTTAAACAAGTCAGGCGGCCTTGTCGGGGAAAAATCATACATAGTTTCCATAGGAGGGACCTTGACCGCCGATTTCACTTTCATCGAGAATATCTTTCTAACATTTGACATTAATACGCAATCCGATATATCCAATGATTTTGAATTCCAGAATTTTAATCTTAAAACCAGGATCGGTTTCGAAATAAATATGTAATAAGCTATATATAAATATCTAACTATAATAAGCTATATGTAAATAACAACATGTAAACACCCGTAATTCATGATCGACAAACCCGTTTTTTTACTTGATCCTGAAAAAGAAACCAACCATAATTGAATCAAATGAATGTACTGTTAACAGGAGCCGACGGATTTATTGGCAGCGCGATGAGGAAACATCTCATTTCAAAAGGTCATTCGGTGACGGGGATCGTGTTCTTCAAACCGGACGGCGGCAATGATATCCGGCTTGACATTACGCAGCCCGAAGAATTCAAAAAATTGTCAGGCAAAACATTTGACGCCGTGGTCCATGCCGCCGGAATAATCGATCAAAATGCGGACAAACGTCTTATTTACGCCGTTAATGCAAACGGTACCCGCAACCTCATTGAATGGGTCAAAGGAATCCGGATTAACCATTTCATTTTTTTCAGCTCGGTTTCCGTGTACGGGCTTAAAACAATGGGCCGGAACCGGCGGGAGGAAAACACGAAAACATGTTACGGCCCTTTCGCGCTTCCTTACATGAAATCCAAGGTAATGGCGGAACGTCATGTTGCGGGAAGCGGCTTGCCTTATACATTGCTAAGACTCGCCCCTGTATTGGGCAGGCATGACACGTACCTTTCAAAGGCATTGGCCCCTCGCCTGCTCGATGGAAAATTTTTCCTGTGCGGAAGCGGCGACCGCCTCGTTTCCATGCTCTGTATTGAAAACCTGGCATTCCTGCTGGACCTGCTGCTGGAAACAGGCCCGCTTAACGGGGCCTTTAACTGCTGCGATTACCATGTGCCATTCAAGACGTTGAGTAAAGAATACTCCCGCTGCCTGAACGTCCCCTTCCGGCCGGGTAAAAAAAATTTGCTCAGCCTGGCAACCCATTTCAACGACAAGGCCTACCTGCTCATTCTCACCTTCTCCAGGTTCGGCGCCCATTTCCCGGACGATAAGCTCCACAAGGTTCTCCCGCACACCCATCCCCATAAATGGCAGGAAAGCGTCCGCGAAGCGTGCGAAGAATATAAAATGCAGACATCGAATCAGGGATAACCACGGCAGTTTTCTTGAAGAAAAAAATTTCTAGCAAAGCCCGCAAAAAGCGCGAAGACTTTTACAAGGCATTCATAATATTTCTTAACCTTTCCTTATTTTCTGAACTTTTTAAAATGACAACTACAAATATAATTAGTAATATAAGATTATTATCAATAATATTTTTCGTTTATCAAAGCTCATGTTGCAATAGGACAATCTTTGCGGGACATTTTCTTCTCTTAATATGTTTTGGTGTACAGTAAATGAGCAAACAAAAAGCTGCCCGGGAAATATCCCGGACAGCTTTTTTTAAAACCAAAAAAATGTTAATTATTCATACCATCTTACATAATCAACGTACATCCTTGCAGGGAAGACGGTGGAACCATCCGGTGCGCCGGGCCAGTCACCGCCGACTGCTATATTGAGAAGAATGAAGAAATTTCTGTGGAATTCTTCCGTACTGTTGACGCTGTTTGAAATATCGGCTTCCCAGAACTGGGAGCCATTTATATACCAGCGGATTGCGGAGCTGTCCCACTGGACCGAATACACATTGTATGTCGCCGGGTTACACGCTACCGGCGTTCCGTATTCCGCGTGGCCACTGGCATCCCAGTGGATCGTTCCATGGATTTGCCCCTCGTTATTGATATGCTCCATGATGTCTATCTCGCCGCAGCCGGGCCATGCTGTCCCGGTCATGATGTTCGTTCCCAGCATCCAGAACGCCGGCCATATGCCCTGGCCCATCGGGACCTGGATTCGGGCTTCTATCGTTCCATAAGTGTACTGAACCTTGTTGTACGTGATCATACGTGCGGACGTATAGCTCATTCCGCCGTAACTTTCGCGCCTTGCTTCAAGAACAAGCACCCCGTTTTCAATAAAGGCATTGTTGCCGGGCGTATAATACTGCAATTCATTATTTCCCGATCCGCCGCCGTAGGACTCGTGGGTCCAGTAGGCTGTATTGATGGTGCTTTGAGTAAACTCATCGGCCCATCGCAGCCCGGGGTTGGCAGGCGTAGTCGGTGAAGGCGTGGGTGTGGCTGTCGGATTGGGTACCGGCGTGGCGCCGCCTGTGCCGTATACCTCGAATTCCCAGAGGGAATAACCCCATTCCGTGGCCCTTGCCGTTCCG
>JAFGKU010000118.1 GCA_016928415.1 Spirochaetales bacterium | reverse complement strand
GGAAAACGGCCTGGAAGATCTCTTAAAATGAGAGAAGTAGTAAATGGATAAAATTGACATCGAAAAAAATCCGGTGACGGATATCTCTTCAGGCACGTTCACACCGCGGGCCTTGAGCGCCGACGCCGCGCCTATGGCCATATCATCGTTGGAAGCGACAACGGCATCGAAATCGAGGCCGCGTTCCGCAATGTGCCTTTCCACCGACGCCTTCGCCGTGTGCTGCTGAAAGTTGCCGTCCAGGACCAGCAGGGGATCGAAGGGCAGCCCATGCCGTGAAAGGGCCTCCCGGTAACCGGCGAAACGTTCGATCGACTCCCAATTATTGCCGATTCCGCGGATGAATAAAATCCTTTTCCTGCCGTGAACTTTCGCGAGAAGGCCGACGATCCTCCGGATGCCATCCGAATTGTCGACCAGGATCGAATGCCGTCCTTCCATTTCCATGCCGATGCTTACAAAGGGAATATCCCCGTAGAACCGGCAGAAATCGGTGAATGCCTCCTTTCCGACGATGCAGGAAAGCAGGGCCGAGGCCATGAGGATGGCATCCACGTTCGGTTTGCCGGCCAGCCTGTACACCAGGTTGTGCTGGTAATCGAACGAGACGAAATATGTGCTCAGGTTTTTGCTGAAAAAGTAAAGGAGGGAAACGCCGTGCCGTTGCGCCTCTTCATGGGCTCCGAGAATGAGATTGCCCTGGTACGATCCCATGAAGGAATCGATAAATACCCCGATCGTGTATCGCTTTTTCGCGTTGCCCATTTGTTCAACCACTCCGTAGTATAAATAAATGCCGCCCGGTATTCAATAGGCGGAACAGGCTGTCTTTTCGCATCAGCAAAAGAATCCAGCAAGAACTTTAAGGCACGATTCCGCTTACGGCATTATAGTTCCATGGTGAGGCAGTAATTTCCCGAACGGGATTTTCCCGGTTCCCCCTGCGAAACCGGATAAAAAGTCAAAGAAGAAAAGGAGCATTTTATGGAAAGAAAAAAACGCGCTCACAAGCTTTTACTTGCATTCATCCTTCTCACGGCCGTCCTGGCCGGTAATGCCTTCGCGGCGCCGCCGGCCGGATATTCGCTTGTCTGGTCCGATGAATGCAACGGAGCGGCAAACACGGCCGTTGACGGTTCAAAATGGAACCGTTTCACTCATTTCCCAGGCCAATAACCGGTATGTCTGCGCGAAAAATGCGGGCGCTAATCCCCTGATAGCGAATAGAACCGCGATCGAAACCTGGGAGTCGTTTGATTTGCATTATCAATAAGGCACCTTTGAAACCTTAAAAAATTTGGGGGGGGGTTATTCGAGGTCCTTAACAGGTGAGTAAAAGGGGCGGGTATTACCCGCCCTTTTTGATAGCTATGGATTTTAAAAGCGGGCTGTCTAACCGGGGTCATACGTACTGCACCAATAGGCGCCGCTCCTCTATTCCTGCAAATACGGATATCCGCTGTTAGTGGAACCGGCAATTGCCCAGATATCGGTAAAATTCCATCCAGTGTAATTTGTTTGTTCCTTCATCTCGGCCGTGGTGAGTCCGGTGCCGCCGTCACTTGTTGCCATGCCGGAGGTTTCTGTATCCCAGTACGAACCCGTAACAGTACTGATAGAGTTATCTCCCAAAAGCCCGCCGGCATTCGTCCCGCTGCAGTCAACAAGCCCGGTTGAATAAACATTCGTGATCGTTCCGTGCGCTGAAATTCCTCCGGCCAATCCGCCCGCATAATCTAAGCTTGCAGTGACTGAGCCTCTTGCATACGAGTTGATTACAGTACTGGAGGCGCCGCTTATGGATCCCACCAATCCTCCGGCATAGTTTTCCCCGCTGACAGTACCGGTTGCATATGAAGTGTTAATTTCATTTTCATTACGCCCAACCAGCCCGCCTGCGTAAGAAGTACCAGCGGTGACCGAACCCGTTGCATAACAGTTTTGGACAGGACCATTACTGGCTCCAATTAATCTACCGATACTCTGCCCGCTGCAGGTTACCGGTCCGCTGGCATAGGAGTCGGTAACTGTCCCGAAAACATTATTTCCGACCAGGCCGCCAACCGTAGAAACACCGTCTACAGTGCAGGTAGAGAAAGAAAGGGTGACCGTTCCGGTATCGTTATATCCAACAATACCCCCGTTATCATTACTGCTGCCGGCAATCGTTCCGGATGAAAAGCAGCCGGTAACGGTGCTGGTATCATTATATCCCGCGATCCCGCCGACCCTGCTGCCGGTACCGGTAACAGTGCCGGAAAATGAACAATAGGCAATTTTTGAGGAATTTCCCATATATCCAATAAAACTTCCGACAGAGGTATTCCCCGTGACGGAAGCACTCACAATATTAATATTACATATATTCCCGCTGTCAGCGACACCAAACAAACCCATGAAAGATGTTGAAGGATTATCTATTACGAGACCGGTAATTGAATGACCGTTTCCATTGACAATCCCGGTAAATCTTGTTGAGGTATCGGCCAGTGGTACCCAGCCGCTGCCTGCCTGGTAGGCAGAAAGATCAATGTCTGATGTCAGTAAGTATTCACCGCCACGGTCGTTCCGTATGTTGTCGAATTCAGCTGCAGTTGAAATTGGAGTGTGATTTGAGGAACCGCTGGTTGTTGTTGTCACAATGATATAATTTCCATCCGAAGGTGTTTCGGTTGTGGAAACCGAAATTAAGGAAATAGTGTAATCATTATCCGCATCCAGACCTGTAAATGTGCAGGTCTGTGTTCCCGGTACAACATCTGCCTTGGTACCATCGGAACACTCCGCTTCAATACGGTCCAGGCCGGAGCCTGCCGGATCTGTCCATGTCACGGTTATTGAGGTTGTATTGGCGGTGATTGCGGTGATTTCCACATTATCAACCGTAATTATACCTCCTCCTTGATCGGCTGGAGGACAGCCCGTCATGATGAGCACCAACGTGGCTGCTAAAAAAAACAGTATGACAGATTTACTCATATATACCTCCTTGATAAATAATGATTGCGTCCTGGCGCACTCTCACCTTCCACAGATCATCGAGGTTGCCGTAGGTACCGCTTTGGTTAATGAATAAATGATAGGCTTAACTAATAATCCTTCCCGCGGAACAATCGCTGTTTTTTACTAGTTTTTCTTATTTTACAATAAAAAGACAAATAGCGCCACAAAAATTTACCCAGAAATCTGTGAAATTTCCCATTTTAGCATGTTTGATGAATCATTTAGGATAGCAATCTATTGGCACAATGATTTCCTGGCTTAAAATTCCCTAATCATCAAAACCTTCTCATTGTACATGACGGGTTTTTGTAAAAAAGAGATATACCATAGGTTCTATCTTAAAAAAGAGCAGGAGTGTTATTATTATCTTTTTTAGTATTTTATGTTTTAGCAGGAATGTTTTTAATTTACCTCCAACAAAATGGTAATCCGAACGAATACTGAAATTGATGAAATCCCTGAAAACATTTTTAACAGTTCCATATTTTCTTAATTCTTTTTCAAGGTGATACCGGGAGATATAGAATGTCTCATTCAAAGATTTTCTTAACATTTTTTGATTTCGTCCGGTATTTCGAATTTTATGCCAGAATGTTAATAATGGTAATGATTGATATTTTGATAAAAAAGGTATAACAGGTCCGTTAACATGTCCCCAGTCATATCCGCACCATTTATTCGGAGCATAACTGATAAAAGCATTTTTAGAAATTCGGGTTATTTCATGAATCAGGCTGTCGCTTTTTAGGTAGCCTTGACCCCTCCCTTGTCCCGTACATTTCAGTCCCAATACCTTATTTTCTTTGATAATCTG
>JAFGKU010000117.1 GCA_016928415.1 Spirochaetales bacterium | reverse complement strand
TCGAAATGGTAATCCCTGGCAGCCTGTTCGGCGAATTCCCACTCCTTTTGGAACCAGGATTCCTCCGGCTGCTTTACGAGGAATCCGATTTTTATTTTTTTATCCGGGTGGCAGGAGAAAATTAAAAGTATACTGAAAGTCAAAGAGAGTATATTTAAAAAATTACACTTTTTCATTTTAGTTCTTTGTTATATCATTCCATTTGTTTAGTTCCTTGTCAATTATATATGAACGGTTACTATTCGGGTTTTTTATAACCGGTTATGTGTAACTTTATCGATATCACGATTTAGCGGGTATTCCAGTACAAAAAAGGTGTTTTAATAATTAATGAACTGTAATATACTGTTTCTACTGATGTAAAATGAAACTATTAAAAATTGAAAATCTAAAAAAGAGCAAAGATGGTTTCCTTGTTATAGAAAATATTAATTTCATCATAAAAGGCGGGGAAATATGCGGAATCATTTCCGACAATCACAATAATTTATCCCGGTTGCTGAATATTGTCGGGGGTGTCGACACAGAGGATGCGGGGAAAATTTATTTTAAGAACCGGGAATTATCTCCGGTGCAGCGGTTGAGAAATGTCGGTATTGCCAAAAAGAATTACCAGTTGATTGATGATCTCACCGTATTGGAAAATATTTTTCTGAGCAGTTCCTGGAAATATTCCCGGTTCGGTTTTATCAGTTTTTCAAAATTGAGAAGAAAAGCAAACCAGATATTAAATAAATTCCAGGTTACCCTGGATTTGCGTCAGAAGTTGAGGCGCCTGGACCATAACGAGAAAATACTGGTTGAAATAGCCAGGGTGCTTGCGATGGATTGTGATTATTATATCTTTGACCATATAACCCCGATATTGAGTCTCAGCCAATACGATGCCTTTGCGGGCCTGGTGAGGGAACTGCGGAACAAGGGCAAGTGCGTCATTCTTCTTCCGGGAACGGCGGATGATATCCGCACGTTTATTGACCGGCTTTACCTGTATAAAAATTCCCGGTTAGTGGAACTGGCCGGGTTTAAGGACATGGGCGACGACAAGCTGAATGAGATTCTTCTGTCAACGGAAAAATTGAAGGACCACATGGTTTTTGATCCCATATACAAGGCCAAGGCGATTATGGATGAGCGGTTGAATGAAACCAACCTCGATATAAAAAGCATTGCGGACCTTGTCTCCATGGGTTATGAGACGTTCCGCCGGAAATTCAAGAGCCGGATGGGACTGTCTCCCAATCAATATTTCATAAAAATCAAAATAGACAAGGCCAAGGAATTATTACTTTACACCAATCAGGAGATCAAGGAAATTGCCGATGCGGTGGGATTTTCAGATCCCTATTATTTTTCCAGGATTTTCAAGCAAAAGGAAAAAATGGCACCGGCTAAATTTCGAGAGAAGAAAATGGGTAATTTTGGCGATGAAGGATGATTTCTCCTGGTTTTTGACAATATTGGGCGGGAAATGACCATAAATTTGCCAAAATGTCCATCTTTATAATCATTTCATACATGGAAATCATATCAGTTCTCATTTAAAATGGCCCAAAAAGATTATTTAATACAGATTGATTAGTAATGTAAAATTCTCAAAAGACCATTGGGGGGTACGATGAGGAGGCAAGATTTTGCATTCTTGTTTATCGCTTGATAAGAGACCTGTCAGTGGTTTGTATCATTTTTACAAAAATTCAGTTTTACACCGTACATGTCCCAATGATCTCCTCATTGCAGAGAAAAATTTAAAAAAAGGGAGAACTGATCATGAAAAAGGTATATTACGCATTATTTTTTTTCCTGACGGCATTAGCCGTACAGGCGCAGGTTTTCACCGGTAATGAGTGGAACAATGCACCGGCCGAGTTTGCAAAAAACCGGATCACACCCCATGTAACCCTCATGCCATACGGCGATCTTGCCGCGGCACTATCGGGAAACAGGACCGCGTCGCCGTATTACATGACTTTAAGCGGCACATGGAAATTCAACCTTGTCACACAACCGGCCGCG
Source organism: Spirochaetales bacterium (assembly GCA_016928415.1). Lineage (GTDB taxonomy): Bacteria > Spirochaetota > Spirochaetia > SZUA-6 > JAFGRV01 > JAFGKU01. The sequence goes on along the minus strand of JAFGKU010000117.1, from coordinate 5,085 downwards.
CGGCCGACAACATTTTACCAGACCGGATTCAACGACTCGGGCTGGGGCAATATCATTGTTCCCGAAAGCTGGCAGACACAGGGCTATGATTATCCCATCTACACCAACATCACATACCCCTGGACCGGGTACGAGAACCCGTCTCCGCCGAACGCCCCGACCGTGTACAACCCGGTGGGATCATACAGAAGAACCTTCACGCTTCCATCCGGCTGGAGTGGCAGGCAGGTGTTTCTGTCATTGCAGGGCGTGGAATCTAACTGCTATGTCTGGATGAACGGCCAGCAGGTGGGGTACGGTGAGGACAGCTTTACCGCCAAGGATTACGATGTGACCGGTCTCGTGGTGAGCGGCACGAACGTGATCGCTATCCAGGTGTTCCGCTGGTGTGACGGCAGCTGGCTGGAAGACCAGGACTTTATCCGGTTGAGTGGAATTTTCAGGGATATCTATCTTTATTCAACGCCCAGGGTTCATATCCAGGATTTTGAGGTTACCGGCGATCTTGTGAACAATTACACGGACGGTAGCCTGGTATCCAAGGTATGGGTAAGGAACTTCAACAGTACGGCTATCAGCAACTACAGCGTTGAAATGGGCCTGTACAACATGAGCAACGGCCAGGTTTTTACCCCCGTTACTCAAACGATTTCAAGCCTGGCCGGGAACTGGGCGGAAGTACAGTTGAACTTCTCACAGTCGGTTTCCAATCCGGCCAGGTGGTCGGCCGAATCTCCCAATCTCTACAAGTTCGTTCTCACGCTTAAGGATTCAAACGGCACGATCATCGAAACGGTGGGCTGTAAAACCGGTTTCCGGAAATTCGAGATGTCCGGCGGTAAGATGCTCCTTAATGGAAAACAAATATCTTTCCGCGGCGTGAACCGTCATGAAACCCATCCGGATACGGGCAGGGCCATTGACTTGAATACGATGATCACCGACATCACGATCATGAAACAGAACAACATCAATGCCGTTCGGACGTGTCATTATCCCGATGATCCCCGGTGGCTGGACCTCTGCGACGAGTACGGCATTTATATTATCGGGGAAACAAACCTTGAATCGCACGGGGCAAGCGGGACGCTGCCGCGCGATGATCCTAACTGGACGAACAACTGCCTCGACAGGGCGCATAACATGGTGGAACGCGATAAAAACCATCCAAGCATCCTTATCTGGTCCCTGGGAAACGAGGCCGGGTACGGCACCAATTTTACGGCGATGAAGGACTGGATTCATTCTCGCGATGCCACGCGGCTCGTTCATTATGAAGGTGAACAAGCCAACAGCGACATGGAAAGCCACATGTATTCAGGTATTGATTATGTAAAGGATTATTCAAACACGGCACGACCCTTGATCCTCTGTGAATACGACCATTCGATGGGCAACAGCACGGGTTGCCTTAAAGAGTACTGGGACGCTTTCCGGAGCAATCCCAATGCGCAGGGAGGATTTATCTGGGATTTCGTTGACCAGGGCCTGCGGCATGGGACAACCAATAATTTTGATTTCGGCGGAGACTGGGGAGACAACCCCAACGACGACAACTTCTGCGCCAACGGTCTCATTTCACCGGACAGGAAACCGCATCCCGGAATGAACGAAGTGAGGAAAGTGTACCAGGCAATCAACGTAAAACCGGTCAGCCTGTTGAATGGACAGGTTCAGATCGTGAATGAATACCTCTTTTCAAACGTGAACGTTTTCAGGGGAACGTGGCAGCTGAAAGCGGACAATACGGTGATCAATTCGGGAACCTTTTCCGATTCCGATTTGAATATCGCCCCGTTGAGCAGCAAGACGCTAACCGTTAATATCGGTTCCCCTTCATTGAGTGCCGGCGTTGAATACTGGCTTGATTTCAGCTTTACCCTTAAAAGCGGAACGGTATGGGCATCGGCCGGCTATGAAATAGCGCACGACCAGTTCAAGATTCCGTATGCCACACCAGGCATCCCGCCGGTCAATACGGCTGGAATGCCGGGATTATCCATATCCGATTCAAGTGCAAGCATCACAATTTCAGGGGGAGATTTCCAGGCCGTGTTCAGCAAATCCACGGGGACCCTTTCTTCCTACACGTACAACGGCACCAACCTGATAGTATCAGGACCCATCCCCAATATGTGGCGGGCGATCATTGACAACGAGTATTCGATGAATGCACAGAACAACTGGGCCACGTGGCGGAACGCGGGGTTGAACAGGAGTGTTTCGAGCATAAATTATACTTCCGTATCCGCATCCGAAATGCGGGTGAATGTCACATTCAACCTTCCGACAAGTACGGCGTCCACCTTCAGGGTTGTTTATAACGTCTACGGCTCGGGCGACATCGTCGTGGAAAACACGTTTACCCCGGGTTCAAGCTCCCTGTCCGAAATGCCGGAAGTGGGCGTGTTGATGACGATTCCGAATGGCTTCGAAAACGTAACCTGGTACGGCAGGGGACCGAAAGACAATTACCCCGACCGCATTGCCGGATCTTTCGTCGGTGTTTATTCAAACACGGTTGACGGATTCTGGACCCAGTTCATGGAGGAACAGGAAAGCGGCACGATGATGGATGCGCGCTGGGTGTCAATAGTCAATTCCTCCGGCACAGGCTTGTTAGCCGTAGGCGGGCCGACGATCGGCTTTAATGCCCATCATTTTACCCCCTGGGCCTCCGAAAACGCCAAGCACCCGTACAACCTCACGCGCGAAAACAACATCACCTTCAGGCTGATCCACAGGAGCAGGGGAGTGGGCAGCGCCAGCTGCGGACCGGATACATTGCCCCAGTATAAAATTCCGGCCAACCAGTCATTTAACTTTACCTACAGGCTCGTACCCATATCGCCTACCAAACCCGCCGCTATGTCTTTGAGCAAGGAAGGATTCAAGAACCTGCCTTCCGGGGCCAACCTGGCATTGTTAAAATCCGCCACGGCGGACAGTTGGGAGTCCGGCAATCCCGCTGCCAACGGGAATGACGGGAGCACGTCCACCCGGTGGTGCGCCGCGGACGGGAATACCGGCCACTGGTGGAAGGTCGATCTGGGTGCCTCGTATAACCTGACAGGCAGCAAGGTGCAATGGGAACAAACGGCGGTTTACCAGTACCGGATTGAAGTGTCCGCCAATGATTCCTCGTGGACAATTGTCGCCGACCGCACGGGCAATACAACGGGGCAACAGATTATGGCCGATACTTTCAGTGTTTCCTCGAGGTATGTAAGGATTACGGTGACGGGACTCTCTTCCGGTTCATGGGCCAGTTTCTATGAATTGGAAGTGTACGGTACGGGAAATGCGGCCAGTCCCACTCCCGCGTCAACAAGAACTCCCACTCCAATTGCGGCCACTTCAACACCGACTCCCACAATCGTCGGCCAAACCGACATCACCAATTCAGGCGGAACTGTTTCCGCCCAGTACACCGATTCTCCTTCCGGAGAGGAAATCGACAAGCTGATCGATAATTCAAGCTCCACCAAGTATCTGACATTTCATGCTTCGGGCTGGGTTCAGTTCCAGGCGAACGCTTCTTATGTTGTCACGGGGTATTCCATAACGTCTGCCAATGACGCGGAAGAGCGCGATCCGCTGACGTGGACATTACAGGGTTCGGCAAACGGGTCAACATGGGTTACGCTTGATTCCCGGAGCGGGGAGGATTTCCCGAACCGGTTCCAACTCAAGAGTTATTCGTTCACCAATTCGGCGAGTTACAGCTATTACCGGCTCAACATGACGAACAATTCGGGAACGATTCTCCAACTGGCCGAGTGGGAAATATTCGGAACAACCGGGACGGTAAACACGGCCACCCCGACGCAGACGCCTACCCCGACAAATACAACGGCGAACACGGCAACTCCGACGCAGACGCCGATAGTGTCCACCGCGACACCGACGCCTACTTCACCCGGATTGACGGACATCACGGATTTGAGCGGGACGGTTACAGCCCAGTATTACGATTCCCCGGCTAACGAAGAAATAGACAAATTGATTGACAATTCAAGTTCCACGAAATATCTAACGTTCCACGCGTGCGGCTGGGTTCAGTTCCAGTCGGGCACCTCTTATGTGGCCACACGATATGCCATCACTTCGGCCAATGACGCCGAAGAAAGAGACCCCTATACCTGGACCTTGTCAGGCTCCAATAATGGCTCTACCTGGGCAACGATAGATTCCCGCGCGGGCGAGGATTTCCCGAACAGGTTCCAGCGTCGTGAATTCACGTTTGCCAATTCCGCAGCATTCAGCTATTACAGGCTGGACATGTGCAACAACTCGGGTACTATACTTCAGCTGGCCGAATGGGAAATATTCGGAACAACCGGGACGGTAAATACAGCCACGCCGACGCAAACGTCAACCCCGACACACACGGCGGCAAATACGGCGACTCCTGCGCCGACCCAGGCGGCCACGGCCACCTCGACCCCTACGCCCACATCCGTTGCATCTGGCTTCAGTGACAACTTCAACGATAACACGATCGGGAGTGCCTGGACGATGTACAGCGGAACATGGAGTGAAACGGGGGGTATCCTTCGGCAGGATTCAACATCCCAGGGAGACCCATGCAAGGCGATTGTCGTCAACAGCGGCCTGAACGTTTCGGGTAACCATACAATCACGGCCAAGGTATATATTAATTCGTGGACCGACGGCGATACCGCCAGGGCAGGGGTATCCCTGTTAACCGGTACGGGTGACGGGAGGGGATACAACCTCCTGTTCCACAACAACCATTCAACGGTACAGTTCCTTGATGACATGGTTGCCTGGGGCACGAGTTATACGTTCAACTGGTCCGACCAAACCTGGTACTGGTTCAAGATGAAGATGGAGAACGGCACGTTGTACGGCAAGGTCTGGCAGGATGGTGCTGCCGAACCTTCCAACTGGCCTTATACATGGGCGCGAAGCGGCCGTACCGGCTACCCGGCATTAAACGGCGGAACAAGCGGCCACGGCGGCTCCTGCACAGTGTTTTTTGATGATGTAAGAATAACAAGTCCATAAAGATGGACTTGTTATTCTGGGTTTTATGTGTAGGCAAATAACAAGTCCATAAAG
>JAFGKU010000116.1 GCA_016928415.1 Spirochaetales bacterium | reverse complement strand
ATAGCCCGCCTGGCAAAACCGCTTGGCGCCCGCATTACAGGGCTCAGGCGGCATCCAGCCGACAGACCGGACTATTTTACCGGCGGGGATAAAATACTCCCCGTTTCCGCCCTGCCTGCGGTACTGCCCGAAACGGACCATCTTGTGCTGGCCCTGCCCGGCGGCCCGGAAACGGACAATTTGATCTCACAAAAAGAACTGTCCCTGCTCCCGTCCCATGCGGCCGTCTACAATGTCGGCCGCGGCAACGCCATCAATGAACAGGACTTGATTGCCGCACTGACTTCCAAAACCATTGAAGCCGCTTACCTGGATGTTTTCAAAACCGAACCGCTGCCCCCCGAATCCCCTTTACGCAAATGTCAAAACCTCTTCATCATGCCCCATGCCTCGGCCATTGCCCCCAATTATCTTGACCTGTTTGTGGATGAATTCATCGAAAAATACAGGAAAAAATACAATTAATTGATATTATTGACATATATGGCTGTTTTTTCAGTACCACCAATATACTTTTGACTTTTTTAAATATTCATGCTATGATCGTATGAATAAAAAGCTATAAAATAATTTTAAGATAAAAATGGTGTAAATATGCAGGAATTTTTTCTGGTCTTTGGCAACGTCTACATCCCTATTACAGCAGGAATATTCTTTCTCATTTATGCCCTTTATTTCTTTTTTATCAAACCCTCCAATACCCGATCTTACCGGGTTTTCAAATTTTTTCTCCTCTCATTCGCGCTCTTTCTGTTCGGCCGTCCGTCACAACTGCTATTAGGTCCCCACCCCGTGCCTTTGATAATAGTGAATATCCGGTTCCTGGTATTATGCGGATTCATAGCGCCCGCATTCGTGCTTTCAACGAGCACCATAAATCTCTTCTCAAAGAGGCGTCAATACTACGTGATCGGAACCGGCATACTCGTGGGAATAATTTACGTATTGTTTACCATCCTGTCAACGCCGGGAAGTTACCCGGTATTTAAACTCGGCGATATAACGGCGCACGACACCTACACTCCTTCGTTCGTGGCCCCGTTTTACGGAAGGGAGGTTACCATCGCCATCCAGGTGCTTTTAGGCCTGGTTCTTTCCCTCTTTACCGTTATGAACATACTCAGGCTCTGGAAGAATTATAAAAAGGAAAAAATGGTGCACAGGAAATATATTCTCATCAATACGGGAGCCCTGATTTTTGCCCTCTCGTTCATGATAGGTTCGTATTTGAAGCAATGGTGGGCGTTTTACACGGTATCCATATTCAGTGCCATCATCATAGGGGGCGGAGTCCTCATAGATATCAAGGAAATGCAGAATAAAATCGAGAAAATAATCCCCCTCTTGAAAGATGACCTGATCCAGAACGTTTCTATTTCTCTCGACTCATCGGGAAGAATCGCTGACATGCTGAAAATAATCGGCAAGAACGAGAGCTTTGATACCTTTTTGGTTGTCAAAATTAATTTAGATCATGAGGAACAGCGGATGATAGACCATGATCTGGATATCCTGAACAATGCCATTACCGCAATCAACAGGAAAATGCACGCATTGATGGCGGACAAGGATTTCCTGGTTCTCCCCCTGGGAAGCGACAAAACAGGCATCTGCCTGGCCGTACGGAATTACGTGGAAGCGGATAAATCTTTTCTTATGAATTTAGCGGAGACATTGCATAAGGAAATACGCAGAAAATTAAAAACACAGGTTTTCATAGGCATGGGGCGCAGCTACTCGCGATTCGAGAATTTACCCCTTTCATTCAAGGAAGCCCTGATCGCGCAGGAATATGCCCAGCGGGTACGCCATACAAACGTCATAAGCATAGAAAGCATCCAGGCTTTCACGGAAAAGGATGAAAAGTATCCCTTTGAATTGAAAAAGGAATTGTTGCAGGCGCTCAGGGTGGGGAACATGCCGAAATCGAAAAAATATCTTGATGAATTCATGCAGTCGTTCATCGTTTCCTTTTCAGGAAAGCTGGATGAGCTGAAAGTAAAGGTATATGAACTCATTATCTCCATTTCAAAAGCGGCAATGGAGGGCGGCGCGGATAACAAGAAAATTTACGAATGCAACACGAAATTTTTCAATTCAGCGGACGCCATCACCAATATCATGATGGCAAAGGATCTCCTGACGGAATTCGTGGATAATGTCGTCTGCTCGGTAAATACCGCGCAGCAGAAAAACGCGGCATCCTCCATTGAAAAGGCGATAGCCTTCATAGAAAAAAATTACAGGAAAAATCTTTCCCTGAAAGAGATTGCCAGCCATGTTTTTCTAAGTACTTCCCACCTGCAACACCTTTTTAAATCGGAAACCGGCCAATCGATAACCCGGTATTTGAACAGGGTGAGAATGGAAAAGGCAACGGGCCTTTTAAAGGAAGCGCGCCTGAACATTTCCGAGATTGCCTTCGAGCTCGGATTCAACGACGCCTGCTACTTCAGCAAGGCTTTTAAAAAGTTCTACGGAGTGGCACCAACCGAATTCAAGCATACATAATTGCATTCAATCCAATCGCTTCTCTTTCCGGGTTCGGCGCTGGGGTTCCTTTGAAGAAGAAAATTTCTCGCAAAGACGCAAAGCTCGCCAAGATT
>JAFGKU010000115.1 GCA_016928415.1 Spirochaetales bacterium | reverse complement strand
GCAAAAAAAAATATGCCAGAAAAAAATGAAAATTACATCTATTATCCCCAGAATTCGCATGACCTGCTGATATACCTCTCTGAATTTCCGGATGCCCTGGTTTTCGCGGGAGGGACCCATATCATGTCCCAGCTTCATGCATCGGGAAATCCCGGTCCGGAAAGAATAGCCAGCATAAACGGGATCAAGGAATACTCCAAAATAATACGGAAGGAAAAATTCATAGACGTGGGATCAGCGGTGACCCTTTCAAAAATTCTCAACATAGGCAGTCCGGTAATCAACAGGTCGGTTATTGACGCTCTCTCGTATCTGGGAAGTCCTTCGATACGCAACATGGCCACCATAGGCGGCCATATCTGCATAGCCTCTTCCTTCTCCAACCTCTACCCCCCCCTCTGTTCCATGGACGCCCAGGTCGAGTTAAAAAGCCTGTATAAATCGAGGTGGATTCCCGTTCTTAAATTCAATACCGATTTCGCGACTTCCATCAAACCCATGGAAGTCATAACACGTATCAGGATACCGCACACGGAATGGACTTACGAGGTTTTCAGGAAAGTGAGCCACAACCGGTCCCAGCGGATTTCCGCCATAAACTTCTGCGGGCTGGCCAAGGTCTCCAAGGGACTGATCTCCGATATCCGCTTTGCTTTCGGCGCTGTCAGGCCGACCATATTCAGGAGCAGGACACTGGAATCGGAATTCATGGGCCGGAAACTGCCCATAAGCCGCAAGGAGGTTGAGCCGCTGCTGAATTTACTGAGAGAAAACCTGAACGCTGTTACTGATTTTTACTCTACAACGAATTATAGAACGGAGACAGCTGCAAGACTCATCCAATGGTTTATTGATGAATTGAATAACCAGGTATAATCAAATAATTTAATTTAAAAGATTCAGGCCTTTTCCACATGGAGCCGTGTCCCAATGGCTTCCGCTTCCTCGGGCCCTGAAAAAACCTCTGAAAACCGGACAAACATGCCTTCTTTCTCCATCCTGCTCATCAAACGGCTGAGGGCCCGAGCGGAACCGAAAAAGGTCTTCAATACAAAGGCGAAACTGGCCTTTCCGGAAACCAGGCCGGCATTGGAGAGGTATTCTATAATACCTTCGGGCAACCGGCCTCCAAGAAGTGATATGCATTCCGAACCCAAAGCAATGTACTGAAAACCGGTGAGTTTTGTGGTAACATCCCTTTGGCCGTCTATGATAGTAACCTGATGCCCCTGCGATTCTATACCCTTGGAAAGGCCTTTGCACGTGTTTATCAATTTATCCCTGTTTTTTCCGGGAAAAAATACAATGGCTACTTTCATATCGACTCCTTTTATAATCTGATTTTTGTTATGGACAACTTTAGAAAATCCGCCGCGCGCCTTGGACCAGGGAAATTTTCAAGATGTCCGTATTTCACCTGTTACACTACGGGTTTGACTCCGGCTGTGTATCCGTAGTGCCGGGTGCGGTTTCTCCGGTAGGTGCCGTTTCATCAGTGGGTGCCGTTACATCGGTTGTGGCTGCTTCCGTGCCGTTCTCCTCGTTTCCCATATTCAAGAGCAATGATTTGTCTTCCGTTATCTGGTCACTTTCTGCTTTTGTTATCGGTACAAACCAGGTGCTTGCGGAATTGCCGCCCTTCTGTTCCTGCAGGGCCTTGTTCAGGGTGGCATCTTCACGCGGGGTACGGTTTACCAGCGCCAGAGCCAGCGTACTTGCAAAAAATATGATGGCAAGCACCGTTGTAATCCGTGTCAGGACGTTTCCGGAACGGGAACCGAAAGCCGTATTGCCTCCACCGCCGCCGAAAATACTGTCGATACCTTCCCCCTGTTCATCCTGCATCATGACAAGCAGGACTGTCAGCACAGCACTTAAAATAACTATAACTAAAAATAATATCTCCATTTCATTACCTCTGCTAATTAAATATTTATATAAATACTCTATTCATCGTACTTTACTATGGGTACGAAATTTTCAGCTGTCAGGGAAGCTCCGCCTACCAATGCGCCGTCAATATTCTCCATGGACAACAGGCTCTTCGCATTGCCCGGTTTTACCGAACCCCCATACTGGATGATGAGACCGGATGCCGCCGTTTTGTCATACAGGCCCGCTATGACCTGACGTATGTATTTATGAACGGAATCTGCATCCTCCGGTGTCGCGGTCTTGCCCGTGCCGATGGCCCAGACCGGTTCGTAGGCAACCGTTATTTTACCTAATTCGTCTTTTGAAACGCCCTTCAAGCCTTCTCTCACCTGCGTCTCTACAACCTTTTCCGTAACGCCTTTCTCGCGTTCTTCCAGGGTTTCGCCGACACACAGGATCACTTCAAGGCCGCTGGACAAGGCAAGCTTTACCTTCTGGTTGATCAGCTCATCCTTTTCCATATAAATGTGCCTTCTCTCAGAATGGCCTAAAATTACTATGGACACGCCCACATCTTTCAGCATAGCCGGTGAAACCTCTCCGGTATAGGCACCGGATTCAGCCTGGGCCATGTTTTGTGCACCCAGAAGTATGCTGCTTCCCTCCAATGCCTTTCCTGCTTCGGAAAGCGCCGTAAACGGGGGAGCAACCATTATCCTTACTTTCTGGCCGTCAAGGGCGTTTTTAAGATCTTTTACCAAAGATACGGCTTCGGAAACCGTCTTGTTCATTTTCCAGTTTCCCGCAATAAATTTTGTTCTCACTTTGTTATTCCTTCTCTCATTAATAATTTCATTTGGACGGGAGCGCTTCAATGCCGGGAAGGGCTTTGCCTTCCAGGAATTCCAGGGAAGCGCCTCCCCCGGTGGAAACGTGACTGATTTTACCGGAAAGGCCGAATTTATTGACAGCCGCTACCGAATCACCGCCGCCCACCACGCTTATGGCACCTGATTCAGCCACGGTTTTGGCGATTTCCAGGGTACCTTTGGCAAAAGCATCAAATTCGAAAACACCCATTGGCCCGTTCCAGACGATCGTTTTTGCCTTCAGTATCCTTTCCTTGACCGCTTCGATCGTTTTGGGCCCTATGTCCATCCCGATCTTGCCATCCGGAATGTTTACGTCGGATACGAGTTCAGGAACGGCTGTTTCCGCAAATTCGGATGCTGCGTAATGATCTACCGGTAAAATTATTTCAACATTTTTAGCCCTGGCTGCATCGAGCAGCTTTTGCGCCGTATCGAGGAAATCTTCTTCCAGAAGCGATTTACCTATTGTTTTACCCATGCATTTCAGGAAAGTATAGGCCATGCCGCCGCCTATTATCAGTGTGTCCACCTTGCTTAACAGATTCTCAAGCACGCTGATTTTCGTGGAAACCTTGGAACCGCCGATAATGGCCACAAACGGTTTTTCCGGATTGGCCACAACATCACCGAGAAATTTTATCTCTTTTTCCAGTAAAAAGCCGGCGCAGGACGGGAGATATTGATTGACTCCCACCATTGAGGCTTCAGGCCGATGGGCCGTGCCGAACGCATCATTAACATAGGTATCGGCCAAAGAGGCCAGTTTTTTGGCAAAATCAGGGTCATTTTTCTTTTCACCGGGATTGAATCTTAAATTCTCAAGCAGCATTACGTCTCCGGTTTTCATTGACTGGGCCAGTTTTGTCACTTCATCGCCGACACAATCAGGCGCCATGATCACGTCCTTACCAAGTAATTCCTTCAGCCTGCCAGCCACAGGTTTCAGGCTCATATCAGGGACAACCGTCCCTTTTGGCCTTCCTAAATGACTCATAAGGATTAAAGAAGTGCCCTGCTGCTCCAGAATGTACTTTATTGTGGGAAGCGCTTCCCGAATACGCGTATCATCTGTCACTTTTCCCTCTTTAAGGGGTACATTGAAATCAACCCTCATCAGAACACGCTTATTGGTAAAATCAACTTCCTTAACGGTCTTTTTAGCCATCGTGTATCTCCTTGCAAATAGTGTTGAAATATGGTCGCAATTAAATTTTTTTTCGACTTTTGCATGGAATATACGATATTGCGGCATTTCTGTCAATCAAAATACCGTTATTTCAACCAGTCAGGATCACTGACTCCTCATCGGGTTAAAAGGCCGAAACCTTACCGCCGCTCCTTTTGGCTGTTATACACCCGTTTTTTGAAGGATCTACCATTTGATTTTTAGCTTAGGACGTGTTAAATTGATAGGTAGGATGATATTTCCTGAAGCAAACCCGGTTTAAAACCGATGATAAGAGAAGAATAAGGCGGTGAAAAATATATGATCCGAATCAGAAAGCTGTTAATTCCAATCATAATCATTTTATTTATAATTCCCGTTTCCCTGTCCGGTCTGGAAATCGGCGTGGGTTACAGGATGGGGAACCTGTTGTTCAAGCAGGACAGAGATATATCCGATACGTCCTTCACCGGGGAGGATGTGATGAACTGGGGATTATCCGTCAACATAAACCAGAAAATAACGGACAATGTTCTCATTGAATCCGCCTTCATTTCAGACACGATTTTAAGAAATATCTCCTACCTGCTTTTTTCCTATTCCGATTCCATGTTT
>JAFGKU010000114.1 GCA_016928415.1 Spirochaetales bacterium | reverse complement strand
GTCAAGAACATCCGGGTCCCGTTCAAAACCGCCGGCCTCGAGTATCTGGATCATTTTTTCATTGTCTTCCAGCAGGCAGACATCCACCCGGCATTTTTCCTCATCCTGCCATGAAGGCGCCTTGAATGCGGCGATGGCATCCCCCTCAACAAGAATTGAAAAATCAGCATCCATCCGGTCTATGCGTATGAGAATTTCCTTTTTCAACAACGGGTCAGCATCCGTCATACCGGAAAGTTTGCCCAAAACCGGCTCCTTGGCAAGAGCCTTCGGTTCGAGGACCCTGGACCACACCGGGATCCTGTGGCCCCACCAGAGCTGACGGCTGATTGTCCAGTCCCTTTTTTCGGCAAGCCAGTTCAGGTAGGTTTTCGTGTAACGTTCGGGATGTATTTTAACCCTGTTCTCAAGGACGGCATCCATGGCCGCCTGAACAAGACCGGGCTTCCTGAATTCTTTTCCCGTACCCCTTCCCATCAGGATACCGCCCTCAATATCGCCCATCCTGATGAACCACTGGTCCGAATAGAAAGGCTCTATCGCCGTTTTGCTCCTGTCGCTGTGGCCTATCTCGATTTCCCGGTCCTCAATCCTGTCCAGTAGATTCTGCGCCTGCAGGTCCTCCACAACCTTGTCCCTCGCGGCAAAACGCTCCATGCCTTCATAGGGGCCGGCATTTTCGTTGAGCGTACCGTCGATGTTCAATATATTGATAATATCGATCTCTTCCTTATGGCGGTTCCACACATCATAGTCGTTGTAGTCATGGGCCGGCGTGATTTTTACGCAGCCCGACCCGAGCTCAGGCTGGGCCCACGTATCGCAAATCAGGGGTATGACCCTGTTGACAAGCGGAAGCGTCACTTTCCGTCCGTCAAGGGCCATGTCCCTCAACCGGACCAGCATTGGAAGAACATTGGTTATGCGATCATTCAACAGGGACAGTTCCTCTTTCAATTCCTGTTTGTTTTCATGAAGTTCAATTTCTTTCTCCAGTTCGGAAACTTTTTTCTCAAGGTATCCCTTGGGATCCGGATGAACGGCTACCGCCGTATCTCCCAGCATTGTCTCCGGCCTCGTTGTCGCCACAATGACGAATTCCGGTTCGCCCTTTTTCGGGTTGATGATGGGATACTTCAAGTGCCAGAAATGGCCGTCAACCGTTTCATAGTACATTTCATCGTCGGAGATGGTTGTTTTCAGGAATACGTCCCAGTTCACAAGACGCTTACCCCTGAAAATAAGCCCGTCATGAAACATCCTGAAAAAATTATGCCGCACGGCCCTGGCGCATACATTGTCCATGGTGAACCGCTGCTTTTCCCAGTCACAGCTGCAGCCCATTTTCTGCTGCTGTTCTATGATCCTGGACTGGTATTGGCCCTTCCATTTCCAGATACGTTCAATGAGCCCTTCCCTGCCTAAATCATAACGGGTCAGGTTCTCCAGCTCCTTCAGCCTTTTCTCGACTACCGCCTGGGTGGCGATGCCGGCATGGTCCGTCCCGGGCATCCAGAGAGTGTTGTGCCCCTTCATCCTGTGCCAGCGGATAAGCAGGTCCTGCATCACGTTGTCCATGGCATGGCCCATATGCAGTGCTCCCGTGACATTGGGAAGCGGCATCATGACAACATACCGCTTGTCAGGCCCGCGTTCATCGGGATTGCCGGCAAAAGCCCCGCTTTCAAGCCAGAGTTTATATATATCCTGTTCCACTTCGGAAGGTGTATAATTTTTTGATAAGGCAGGTTCACTCATAATTGTCTGAATCCTCTCATAACGTATTTTTATTATTATTCAGGTATACAGGAAACCGTTTATATTGTCAATTAAATGCATAGAAAGGACAGCAATTCTCATTTTGAACGATTAGAAAGCAATTTCGTATATAACGAGCTAATTTAAAAAAAGCAGTGTGGTTCAAAATGAAAATTGCTCCAGAAAGAATAAACCGCGGGAAACGGGCCTATTTTTCTTTCAGGCGGCCAAATTACCATTGCTTCCCCATTCCATATATATTACTATATCAGGGTACCATGATAAAAATGTTAGAAGGACGGGATTAAATGAAGAATAAAATAATCTATATACTCCTGTTTTGCGGAACTATCCTATTCCTGGTGAGCGGCCAGGCTTTTTTTACGATTACAAAAAACGTTTTCCCCGGCATTTTATTTTATATAACCGGCATAGTGCTCCTGGTAATACTGATGGTATCAGGCAGCAGGGAAAGCGAGCCCGTTAAAATGAAAAGCGGCAGGCAGGCAATTGATCTTAAAAAAATCATCGGTTTCGGTCTTTCAATCGTTTTTTTCCTGGTCGTCTGTATTTTCGCTTACATGCAGCAGGCGGGAATTTTTATTCTTTTACTCTGGGTCCTTTCACTCATCCTTTTTATCCTGGCGTTTAAAACGAACTGGTCATTCACATTTAAAATTGACGGGGAATTCCTTAAAAAACACAGGACAGATATTATCCTGTTTTCCCTGCTCATTTTATTCGGTATCGTTACGAGATTTTTGTTTCTCGATTCGATCCCGTGGGGATTGAACCAGGAAGAAAGCTTTGCCGGGATGGGGACAAGAGACATTCTTGACGGGACATCAACGGACCTGTTGGGTTACGGCCCCCTTTCCGCGCAGGGATTCACATTTTATTCCAATGTATATTTCCTGATCCAGGCCCTGTTTTGCGGCCTGTTCGGCCTGGGACCGTTCGGCATGCGGTTTTTCAGCGCTCTAAGCGGGCTGGCTTTGATCGTAGCCGTTTTTTTTCTCGTAAAGGAGATGGTAAACAAGACAACGGCATACATCGCCGCTTTTCTCGTGGCTTCAAGCGATCTGCTCATACATTTTTCGCGGTTCGGTTTCCTGTTCATTCATGACAGCGTTTTCTGCATTTTGACCCTGTTTTTCATTTACAGGGCCGTGAAAAGCAATTCCCTTGTCTACTTTGCCGTAACGGGGATTGTCGTCGGCCTATCCCAGTACTTCTGGTCCTCGTCCCGGATAAATATTATACTGGTTCTGGGTTTTCTCATCCTTAAAATCATGCTGGACAGGGAATTTTTCAAAAAAAACTGGAAAGGAATGGTGGTAATGATTGCCGGTTTCCTCATCAGTTTTGTGCCCCTTATTTTACCGCCGACCAATTATTTAATGAGTTTTACCGAGGGGGCGGACCGGAATTTTATCTTCGGCGGCTGGTATGCCGAATTCGTCAAAGACAACCCCGGACAGCCGATTTTCAGGTACCTTGGCGAACAGATATACAAGGCTTTTTTCGCATTTAACCTCATACCGGACAAAAGTTATCTCTGGCAGGCACCCTGGCCTTACCTGGGATTCGCCACTGGAATATTCTTCGTGATCGGCCTGGTGCACACGATAAGAAAATGGCGGGAGGATTACGCCCTCCTGCTCCTGACCATCTTTTTCGGCGGCGTTTTCGCCCTTGTCGCCCTGACAGTCGGAGCACCGAATTACCAGAGACTTTCCGCCGTTTTCGCCGTTCCGTTTATTTTTTCCGCCATCGGAATCAAAACCTGCTATGAATTCGGGAAAAAACTGATCACCGTAAAAGCAACATGGATTGCCATTGCGGTCCTGTTATTCGGCTATATAGGTACAATGGGCATGATCAGGTATTTCGTGAACTACTCGGAAAAACACTATTTTTCAAATTACCGGGACCAGGCGAATTACGTGGGGTATTACATCAGGGAGAAAGGTCCCGGCTACCATTACGTGATCCCCAATCCCTACAGGCATTTCAGCTGGACGGTCAATTTCCTTCTGGGGAAGCCCCGGGATTATGACATTAATTACATGTTCATGTCCGATCCGGTAAAAACGGATTATTACGTTTCCGAAGATTCGGGAAACAAGATCAAAAGGATGAACCTTAAAAAAGGGAATATCATCATTTTAGTTGCGGATCAAAAACAATACCTGGAGGAATTGAAGGCCGTGTATCCCGATACCGAGGAGGAAGAAATTCAGCCCGGTTTCAAATTTTCCGCAATCGCGCTTATTTTAAAGTAATGGAAAATTGGATTCCGGCCGCCCGGGTAATCAGGCCGCCGGAAAGATTCTTATTCAATCACTTAAGTAAACAACGGGTGGTGTGAACTTATGAAACAGCTTCCGTGTTTCGGGCGACAGTTTCCTGAACACCTGGGGTGACAGGATGATCCTGCCCTTGTACTGGCTTTTTTCCAGTAAAAAGAGAAGATTAACATCTTCACCGTAGATATCCCATGTATCGAAGGGCGGCAGCTTCCCCACGACCGCTTCTCCAAAATGAAGAGAAAATGTAACACGGTTGGTCAAGCCGTTTTTCTGAAAATAATCCAGCATCAGGCCGTTCAATTCATGGACGGCCTTCACGCCGGTATCCACATCATCTTCGGAAAAAAGAAAAAGGACCGCATCCCCGATATAGCTGATAATGAGACCGTTATGCTTCGTAATATGAGCGGATACGAGGGAAGCGATGTCTTTCATGAACCGGTAAGTTTCCTGAAGTGTCCTGGATTTCATGAAAGCGGCAAAGCCCGTGATATCGGCAACGCCGATTAAAAACCGGTGGACGGTTCCGTCCTGAAGGGTTTTCCATTGTGTCATGATAAAAACTCCTGTTAACGTGTTACAGCCGGCCCGCATGTCCGGCGGTTAAGGAATACAGTCAGCCCCTGTGTCTGACAGTTGGTTGGTAACAATGGTTACAAAGGGCATTATAGCACGGGGATAGGGAAAAATCAATTAGTATAATACAATTAATCCCTTTCCACTACACTGAAATATACTCTATTGAACACATGGATAATAGAAGATAAAATAAAAGTCCATGCAGTACGGATTACGACTAAGAATTTATATATTTTTTATTATCCATTTTTTAATTTTCTTTCTCTCTGTATCGCTCCAGGCACAGGATACACCTCCTATTATTCCAAAGGGCTGGGAAATATTGTTTGATAAGACCGATTCTATATCTGAAATACTATCAAGCAGTGAAGGATGGAAAAACTTACAATTAAATAAGCCAATCAAACTACCCTATCATCGAACCCGTGAATTCCAGTATTTTTGGCTCAAAAGCCATTTTGTTCTGACAGGAGACCCGGAAGCGTATTCAGGTATTATGATGAACGGTATATTCATGTCGGACGAAACTTACATCAATGGGCGCTTTATCGGAGCCCTGACGGAAGAAGAGGTGAGTAATTTTGACGCACCACGGCAATATGTTATTCCCCCCTCATTCCTCAAATCAGGGCTAAATTTGATTTTTATCCGTATCGGTGTTTATGGTGAATGGGATGCCGCTTTTTCGGGAGACGTACGGATTGTCAATCCAAAAGATATGAAACAATTCGGCACGGTCAATACAATCCTTTTCGAAACACTCCCCTTCGCCATTTTCATTCTGATAGCGGCCATCTGTTTTTCTTTAATAGTAAAATTCCTTTTCAATCGTACTGAATACGAACATCTGCTTTTATCATTCCGACTCATTCTGGTTATGATCTGCTATGCCACCCTCTTTTCCCCACTAAAATTATTTAATATTCCGGAGGTTATCGGCATTTGGGAAGCGCTTCTCTGCCTATATTTTCTCTGTCTTATTTATTATTATCAAACCCTTTTTCATCTATATTTCAACTTTATCAACTTTCTCCTTATTCCTGCATACATTGGCACTTCACTGCTTTTATTGTTCGGTCGCGACATATTGTTAAATTTTCAGGGTGATCGAATTCTTTTAGGCATACAATTAATTCCTGCCTATTTCTGTTTTGCTTATATTCATGTAAAAGCCTATAAATACAAGCGGGAAAATTATAAATTTATCCTTTCACTCTCCGATATAACTCTAAATACCTTGAATATTTTTACCATTTTTATTTTTATAGTCTTTGATACAGCTGTTTTTGATCCCAGTTTGGTAGTTATTCTTGTTACTATTTTGCTTTCCATTATCTTTTGTCTCTATTACATCAAGCGGGAGAAAATTATGCTGAACAGATTGACAGAGTTAACGGCAGTGCTTAAACGGATTGAGGAGAAAAAAAAGCAGATCAATATTTCGGAAACAGTTGAAGAAAAACTGCAGCAAATTATCCGCTATTTAAAAAATAATTACACATCAATTATTTACAGGGAAGAACTTGCCAAAGCGGCGGGGGTTAATCCCAATTATTTCAGTACGCTTTTTAACGCTCATACAGGGATGAAACTCGGAGATTATGTCAATGACCTTCGGATATTGGAAGCTAAAAAACAACTAGAAATTACTGAAAAAAGCATCATAGATATCGCCTTTTCAGTAGGATTTGAGAGTCTGCCGACGTTCAACCGCGTATTTAAAAGGACCACCGGAATTTCACCCAGGGATTTCAGAAAAAAACCTAATAATTAACATTAAATTTATCCTCAATTTTTCACATTGAAAAGTTTGATTGGAAAGCAATCCTTATTTATGTTTATTTTATGATTGTTAACAATTACGAAAGGCGTTAAAAGGAGGATGGTATGATCATAACCGTTATTAACGGCAGCCCCAAAGGGGAAATGGGGGTCACAGTGCAGAGTATTAAATACCTGCAAAAGCGGTACCCGCATGTGAATTTCATAATTCATAATATTGGGAAAAAAATCAAATCCATTGAAAAAAATCCTGAATTTCTCAAACAGATAATCAATGATATAGAAAAATCGAATGGCGTAGCGTGGATATTTGGCGTATACTTTGAACTTATTCCCTACCAGTTAAAACGTTTTATCGAAATCATAATGAATGAAACTAATATACAAGTATTCAGGGATAAATATGCGTTTTCACTCTCCACTTCGGCGCACTGGCTTGATACCTGCGCCCATAACTATATCCAGGCCGTCTGTGATGACCTTTGCATGAATTATCGGGGTTTCTTCTCTGCTGAAGCCAATGACCTTTTGATTGAAAAGGAAAGAAAACGGCTGACACTTTTCGCAGAGTCTTTTTTCCGGGCTATTAAATTTAAAATGCCGGCCGTCAGACGATATCCTCCCCTTCAATATAGTCAATGGGAATATTACCCTTCAGACACAAGTACTAAAATCGACCAGGGAGATAAATCAATTGTAGTAATCACAGACTGTAATAACCGTGATAATAATCTTGGCAGGATGATTGCATATTTTAAGGAATGTTTTGTTCATCCGATACAAGAAGTCAATTTACGGCAGATAAAAATAAATGGGGGCTGTTTGGCCTGTTTCCAATGCGCCTATGATAATCATTGCGCCTATGAAGGGGCTGATGATTATAATAAAATTCTCAATGAAATAATTTTACCTGCAGATATAATCGTATATGCCGGTTCAATTGAAGACCGTTATTTTTCTTCACGAATGAAACTTTATCTGGACAGAAGTTTCGTCTATGGACACATACCAATCTTTAAAGGTAAACAGATGGGGGTTATTGTCTCGGGACCGCTTTCACAGGTAACGACCCTGCGTGAACCGATAGAAAACGGCCTTGACTGGCATCAAGCCAATTTAGCCGGTTTTGTTACAGATGAAGTACAGAATAGTACATTAATTGACAAACAAATAT